>JANOQC010000231.1:0-10977 GCA_031422175.1 Sphingobacteriia bacterium
CACACGTAGAAATACGGAGGGAGCGATTTACAGGTTTTTCAACCCCTGAACCGCTTTTTCTAGGGTTTCTTCTTTTTTAGCAAAGCAAAAGCGCAACACTTTGTTATCTTCTCCGTTCTGGTAAAATGCAGATACAGGAATGGTAGCAATACCATAATCCTTGGTTAATCGAATAGCCAAAGCTTTATCGGATTCTTCGCTAAATCCAGCATAACTATAACACTCAAAATAGCTTCCATGTGAAGGAATGCAAGTAAATGGGGTCTCTTTCATCAAACCCCTAAAAAAATCTCTCTTGGCTTGAATTTGACTTCCCAAATTTAGATAGGCTTCTTTATTATTTATATAGGTAGCCAATGCAACTTGCTTAGGTGTATCACAGGTAAAGCAATTAAACTGATGTACTTTTCGAAACTCATTCATTAATGTTGAAGGGGCAATACAATAACCCAATTTCCAACCTGTACAATGATAGGTTTTTCCGAATGAAAAACAAACAAAACTCCTTTCAAATAAAGCAGGGTATTTCAAAATACTTTGATGAGCAATCCCATCGAAAATCAAATGTTCATATACTTCATCGCTTAGAATTATGATGTTTGTTCCTTCCACTATTGCAGACAACTCCTTCATATCAGATTCACTCAACACCGCTCCTGTTGGGTTATGCGGAGAATTGATCATGATCATTCTAGTTTTTGGAGTCAGCTTTAATCGAACAATATCCCAAGGAATTGAATAATTAGGATACTCCAAAGCAATAGGAATTGCTATAGCTCCATTGATTTCAATATTGGGAATATAACTATCATATGCAGGTTCAAAAACAATTACTTCATCTGCTGGTTGTAATACAGTTGTAAGTGCTGTATAGATTGCATAAGTTCCCCCAGGAGTAATGGTAATGTCTGTTGTAGGATTTATTTGTGCGTTATATAAATCTGCAACTTTGCCGGCCAACGCTTCTCTCAATGCAGGATATCCGGCCATATGTACATATTGGTTATTCCCTTCTCTCATTGCTTTAGTAACCAGATCAGTTAGCGCTTCACTCATAGAAAAATCAGGAAATCCTTGGCCTAAATTAACGGCACCATGTTCTATAGCAAGCTGACTCATAACCGTAAAAATAGTAGTACCTACATTGGGTAACTTAGTTTGGATGGATGGATGCACAGAAGTAATATTTATGGCTGCAATAAATTGGCTAACCGCTTCAACTCAATCTCAGCAACTTTTGCAGTGAAAGCCAAATTGGCTAAGCGGAATGATTCAATTTCAAAACTCTGTTGCGCTACACGCACATCAATTATGGTTGCTTGACCGAGTTCAAATTTTTGCATTACCAAATCTAATAGCTTAATTGATAAGTCGTAGTTTTCTTTAGATGTTTTTAATTGATCCAAGGTACTCGTATAAGTTTGATAAGTTTTAACAATACCTGTTTGGAGAGTTAATAACAGATTATCGCGTTGTGTTTTGGCAATACGTGTATTTACTTCTGCAACTTGAAGCTGTCTTTTATTAATTGAACCATTATAAATGGGTATAGCTAAATTCAATCCAACCTGTGGTCCAAAACTTTGGTTCTGTAAAATAAATCCAGCGGCACTGGTGGTATTATTCAAATTAAACCCCGTTGTAGCCCTTAATGTAGGTGACCTTAATGCGGCTACTTCTCTTTCTAAATATTGATTGATGCTGATTTGCTGTTCAGCAGCAATTAACTGTGGATTTTTTTGAGAAAGCGTTTTAATCTCACCAATATCAATTGTTCGATCGATAATAATCGTATCGCTGATTACAACACTTGAATCTGGATTAACAAAAATGAAGTTTAATAAATCGGTTTTACTTTGATTGATTACTAAGGTTTGAGCTTCCGCTTGTTGAATCAAGGTATTTACATCTAATTGTGCTTGATAGATATCGGCATTATTGGCCAAGCCTACTTCCTTTCTACTATTTAAAATAAAAAGTCTATTCTTAGAAACCTCTATAGATTGATTAATACTTTTTAGAAAATATTGATGCCTAACTACATTATAATAACTGGTATTAACTGCTGCCAATGTGTTTTGGATTTGTGCATTTAGCAAGCCCTGGTTTAACCGCGACAATTCTTCCAATCGGCTCTTAGCTGCTTTCACCCTAAATCCGTTATACAACAAAATACTACCCGTTACATTTGCTATCAATATGTTGGAGCTAACACCATCGCGTTTAACATCTCTGGATGGATCAGGAAATTTTTGGTTGATACTGGTAACTTGTTCATTGTCTATGAGTTGGGCATTCACAATTGGCAGACCACCAGCAACTCCAATATTATTATTGATATTGGCAATTTCTACATTGTCTTTGGCCAATTGAATATTGTAACTATTCTTCAATGCAATTGAAATGGCATCTGGCAAAGTGAGTTTCGCTTGTGCACCAACAAAGAGTGAAATAGCAAATAGAAAAAGTAGCAATAGTGAAAATTTTCTCATCATCCTAAAATTAGGCAAGTATCAAAAAATTGCTGCAATTAATTTATGAATGGGCCATTAGCTAACCAAGGTTCCTACATTACCACCTTGAACTACTTGCATTAAATTGCCTGGCATATTCATATCAAAAACTATAATGGGCAACTTGTTCTCCATGCATAAAGTGAAAGCGGTCATATCCATTACTTTTAGGTTTTTGGAAATGCAATCTTCGAAGGAAATTTTATCAAATTTAGTGGCAGTTGGGTCTTTCTCCGGATCTGAACTATAAATACCATCTACCCTTGTTCCTTTCAAAATCACATCCGCCTTCATTTCTATTGCTCTGAGGGATCCTGCTGTATCGGTTGTGAAATAAGGGTTTCCTGTTCCAGCACCAAAGATGACCACTCTGCCTTTTTCCAAATGACGCAAAGCTTTTCTTCTGATATATGGTTCTGCTACCTGCTCCATATTGATGGCAGATTGTAAACGGGTATAAACCCCGATCTTCTCCAACATAGCTTGCATGGCCATGGCATTGATCACCGTTGCCAACATTCCCATATAATCGCCATGGGCTCTTTCAATACCACTTTCTGCCTCATTCATTCCTCGGTAAATGTTACCGCCTCCAATTACAATGGCTACCTGAACTCCCAAATCGGTCACTAATTTGATGTCTTGGGCATATTGTTCAATAATTTTAGGGTTGAACGGGTCACCATTTCTTTGATCACCTAAAAGGGCTTCGCCCGACAATTTGAGCAGTATACGTTTGAATTTGGGGAGCATGGCTACTTTGCAGTTTATTATGCAAATAACCTGAATTTTTAATGAGTTGCCAAATGGAATACTCAACTTGAGATAAAGAGATAAACTTACCATTAGTAAATCATCTACTCTATTTCACATAATGCTGGTTAAAATTGTTTTATTAATACTTATTGATGTGTTAATTAAGTTTGTAATTGAGCAGTATAGAGTTGCAGAATAACAAATCCCAACCATGTAAATGATTGGGATTCGTATAAAACAATCAAATTGGTTTTTATCCCAACGCTACTCTCTTAAATTCTGTAACAGTTACATTACCTGCAGTTTTTAAATATGCTTCAACAGTAATGCTGCTATCTTTTACAAAAGCTTGAGCCAACAAAGTATTTTCTTTAAAGAAAGCATTCAATTTACCTTCTGCGATTTTTGCAATCATTTCATCAGGTTTGCCCGCCATTTTAGGATCTTCTTTCATCGTATCAACAACGATTGCTCTTTCTCTATCTACCACAGCAGCAGGAATACTATCAGCATCAACTGCTAATGGATTCATTGCTGCAATTTGCATAGCTACATCTTTACCAGCTTCTGCTGCAACAGTATTTAACCCAACCAATACACCCATTCGGTTTGCTCCATGAATATAAGAAGCTACATATGCTGCTTCAATTCTTTCGAATTTTGCAACACCAATTTTTTCTCCAATTGAAGCTAACTTATCGTTGATCATATCAGCTACTTTAGAACCATTGATAACCACTTCATTTAACTCTTCTGCACTTTTTACATCATTGGCTACAGCTGCATCTGCAATAGAGGAAGCAAAAGCAACAAAGTCTGCATTCTTAGAAACGAAATCAGTTTCGCAGCTAATACAAACTACAAAACCTACTTTATTATCAGCTGAAGTTTTAGCAATAATTACACCTTCTTTGGCTTCTCTGTCGCTGCGCTTTGCAGCTACTTTTTGACCTTGCTTTCGCAACCAATCAATGGCAGCTTCAAAATCGCCATTAGATTCAGTTAACGCTTTTCTACAATCCATCATACCGGCACCTGTTGCCTGGCGTAGTTTATTGATCTCTGCTGCTGAAATTGTTGCAGTTGACATATCTTTTATATTGAATAGTGATTAATGAACGATACAGAATCAAATGATTCTGTATCGCTATAAATTAAATTAGAAAATAGTAGGAAAATTATCTGCTTCCTCCACCGCCACCTGCTGGGCGACGATTTCCTGGAACTCTACGCTTTGGAGGTCCGCCTGCACCTGGTCCACCTGCTGGTGCACCTGCGCCACGACCACCTCTTCCACCTCTGCCAGCTTCAGCTTGCGCTTCTGCTTCCATTCTGCGAGCACGAGTTTCATTTTCGTTGTTGCCATCATCAGAATCTTCATCGTCCTTAGATGCTTGACGTTCAGCCAAACCTTCTGCAATAGCAGCAACAATATAATTTGTAATGATTGCAATAGATTTTGTTGCATCATCATTTGCAGGAATAGCAAAGTCCACTTTGTTAGGATCACAATTGGTATCTACCATACCAAATGTTGTAATGCCTAAACGTTTAGCTTCAGCTAATGCAATGTGCTCATGACCAATATCAACAAGGAATAAAGCTGCTGGCAAACGACCCAACTGAGCAATACCGCCCAACACTTTTTCCATTTTATCTTTATCGCGGGTTAATGTTAAACGCTCTTTCTTGGTAAGGCTTTCTGCACTACCATCGTTCAACATTTTTTCAATGCTCTGCATTTTTTTTACACTCTTACGTACAGTGTTGAAGTTGGTTAACATTCCACCCAACCAACGCTCTGTGGCGAAAGGCATGTTTACACGCTTTGCACACTCCATTACTATTTCTTTTGCTTGCTTTTTAGTAGCAACAAACATTATTTTTTTACCGCTTTTTGCAATTTGTTTAATTGCTGCAGCAGATTCTTGTAAGTAATCTACTGTTTTGTTTAAGTCGATAATATGGATGCCTTTTTTCTCAGCAAAGATGTATGGCAACATCTTAGGATTCCACTTCTTTTTTAGGTGACCAAAGTGAACGCCGGCCTCCAGTAATTGCTGTTGTAGTGAAGTGTTATTTTCCATTGTATTAATTTGTAATTTTTAATTTGAAATTTGACATTAAGAAATGATAAACTAAATAAAATCAGTGTATCAAATTTGCAATCGTTAACGTTTACTAAACTGGAAGCTTTTACGTGCTTTCTTGTGTCCGAATTTCTTACGTTCAACACCGCGAGGATCACGTTTCAACTGACCTGCAACTTTTAATACAGGACGGAATTCAGGATTTACTTCCAACAAAGCGCGGGCAATACCCAACTTTGCAGCTTCAGCCTGTCCTTTCAATCCTCCGCCGGTAGCATTGATTACAATATCAAATTTACCAACAACATCAGCTGTTTTTAAAGGAGATTCAACTTGGTTTTGTAAATAAACCAACGGGAAATAAGCTTTGTAGTCTTTGTCGTTTACAGTAATCTTGCCTTCGCCCTTGCTAATGAAGACACGTGTAACGGCTTCTTTACGGCGACCAACTGCGTTTTTTTGTTTTTCCATTTTATTATTATTGGGTTCGCTGAAATTCAGCGTAATGGTTTAGAATTTAAGGTCTTTTGGTTGTTGTGCGGTATGAGGATGAGCTGTACCAGCATACACAAATAATTTTTTGATCATTTTACGACCCAAACGATTTTTTGGCAACATCCCTTTTACTGCTCTTTCCATTACAACTTCAGGACGACGCTTTAATAAAACACCTGCAACTTCTTCTTTTTTACCACCAGGGTAACCAGAATAATTCAAGTAGATTTTATCTTCTAATTTGTTTCCAGTGAAAGTAACTTTTTCGGCATTGATTACAATTACATAATCGCCACAGTCTACGTGTGGTGTATAATAAGCCTTGTTCTTACCGCGGATTACTGCAGCAATCTTAGATGCTATGCGTCCGACAGTTTGATTAGTACCATCAACTATATACCAGTTGTGTTGAACGGTAGCTTCATTCGCATGCTTGGTGGTGAAATGGAGTTTACTCATAATAGTTTGTTTTAATGAAACCGGCGCTATCCCACCGGAAAGAATGTTCCCATTTTTTGGGAGGGCAAAGGTGCATCAGTTCAATGTAATAACCAACATTTTGGAGAACTATTTTTTATAGCTCCTTTGTAACTGATTGATTTTCAATAATAATTTAGAATAAAAAATAAATTAACGGGCAAAAAAGGATTGAAATTACGCAATATGTGTTTTTTTTGTAGCTGTTTACAAACCCCTGTTGAACAAAAGTTGGTAAATTGCCAACCGTTTTTTACCTTTGATAATCAGGTAGTTGCCGTATTTTTTTCTATTTAATAGAATACTAAATTGCAAAATTATTCTAAGTAGAAGCATATTTATGGTAATTATTTAGCAAAAGCTATTAGATAAGTTCGGTAAAAAGCATCCTATAACAATTAAAAGTTTAGCTACTTGGAAAAGAATAACAGAAAATTCGAGTTGGGAGAAGAAACAAGATGTTTTGTAATCATTCCGGAATGCTAAAATGATTAAAAATAATAGAGCAAGATTTGAAATTGTTCATAATAAATATAGACTGGTAGCTGAAATTTATTATGGCCAAAATAGGGTAGATATTAGGTTTATCGGAACGCATTCAGAATACGATCATATAAATGCGTCAACCATATAAAATTGTTTAATGAATAATTGGTACTTAATAGAATCAGAAAAAGAGTATGAGTTCGCCATGAAGCGATATGAAGAAATAAGATACGCTCGTATAGGAGAAAAAGACTATAGGGAACTTATGCTTTTAGTAAAAATAATAAGCGAGTATGAAACCAAAACTTCTACCTTACCCGAATTAGATCCCATCGAATTCATCAAAATAAGAATGGAAGATTTTGGCTATAAAGCAGCTGACCTAGCAAAAGTATATGGAGATAAAGCAACGGTAAGTAAAGTATTAAACTATAAGCAAGCCCTTTCTTTAACCATGATCAGAAAGTTTAGTAAGTTGCTGCAAATTCCACCAGAAGCATTAATTAAAGAATACGAACTTCAATAAATTGAGCTACTTAAAATTTTCAGCCGATCAAATTTTTACAGGAACGGAATTATTGTCGGAGCAACTGGTATTGATTACAGATAAGGCTGGTTCAATCATCGATTTAGTAGCAGAAGAAAACGCAGGTGGCGATATACAACACCATCAAGGGATACTTTCTCCTGGTTTTATCAATGCGCATTGCCATTTAGAATTAAGCCATATGAAGGGATTAATTCCCGAACATATTGGCTTACCTGAATTCATTTTGAAAATAGTGAATGAAAGACATCACTCAGAAGATATTATTCTTCAAGCAATTGCTGATGCAGAAAATTCAATGATCAACAATGGAATTGTAGCTGTTGGAGATATATCGAACAATGCACTTACGCTAACTCAGAAGCAATTAGGAAATTTAGCTTATCATAATTTTATTGAAGTAAGTGGATGGAAACCAGCAATAGCAGTGCCTAGGTATGAAAACGCGTTGCAGGTATTGGCAAATTTTAAAGATGCTTTATATATTGAACAAAAAACAAACAGTATTTCTAAGTCAGCAAACATTTCAATTAACCCACACGCCCCTTATTCCGTCTCGAATGAATTATGGGAATTAATTCAACCGCATTTTGAAGGCGCGGTTGTAACTATACACAATCAAGAAACACCAGCTGAGAATCAACTATTCAAAGATGGAACAGGCAATTTTGTTAGCATGTATCAAGCTATGAATATTGATCAAACGCATTTTAAACCTAGCGGCAAAACAAGTTTACAAACAGTATTACCAAAGATGCAAAGTGCCAGTAATATTTTATTGGTACACAATACTGAAACTTCTTCTCAAGATATATTATTTGCCAACCAACAATCGATACAAAAAAATCAAACTATATATTGGTGCTTATGCCCCAATGCTAATTTATATATAGAAAACAAAATGCCCCCTATTGAAATGTTGAGGAGATACAATTGCAATATCACCATTGGAACCGATAGCTTGGCAAGCAACCAGCAATTGAATATACTTGATGAAATCAAAACCATCAGCCAATATTTTCCTGAAATTCGGTTAGAAGAATTACTGCAATGGGCAACTTACAATGGGGCTAAAGCTTTAAACCTCTTTCATCAATTCGGAAGTTTTGAAAAAGGAAAGAAGCCAGGGGTGGTTCTAATAAATGATAGAACTTCCTTAAAACAGCTTGATAAAGTTAGAAGACTTATTTAACTATCAAAAAGACGCTTTATTTAGAACTTTTGCAAAACTCAAAAAGTGATTCGCAGGAAGAATGCTGAGTTAAATAGTTACAATGATTTTTTCAATTTGATGAAATAGATTTTGATTTTATCAATCGTATTATTTGCTCCAGGTAAATTTTTAGCAGTGTAAGTACCAACTCCTACAACACCAAAATCATCATCATTACACACTGCAATTAAATTATTATTGATAACAACCACCCCTTCTGCTTTATCATGAGGATATAGCGATGAGATATCTGTCATTAAATCTGTAACAAGTGTTTTTGTAACAGGCACAATGCTATTTGCACTTAGTATGTCTAAAGTCTTAAGTTCTTCAACCGTTTTTCCGCCAAATAATTTACCACCTATACCATTTGATGGATCAGATATATCGGTTGCATTGGTCAAATCAATTTTATATACTCTTTTAAAAACGGACCCTCTATTGGCTTCTGTAGGAAATTCGCCATCACGTTCAATGACTAAAAAAGAGGTATTAGTAATAGCAGTTATTTCGCTACACGCTTGCAAAGATGACTTTTCCATCATATAGACAAACTGCTTTGTAGCACCAGTAGCTATATCAAATGTTAATATTCGTATTGCTAAAGATCCTGCAATTGCTGCCGATGTTGGATTGTATAATGGGAATTGCATGATACCTACAATAGTCTTGCCATCAGGTGTTATAGTCAACCCTTCCATACCACGATTAGCCCTGCGACGAGCAAAAACCAATGGCAGTTTTCGCGAACCTGTAGAAAATGGGTTAATACGTTCAATTGTTTTGCCATTAGCATCAAAATGAACAATATGTGGTCCGTATTCATCACTTACCCAGAAGCTTCCATCTGCAGCAAGCACCAATCCTTCTGGGTCAAGTCCATCAATACTTGGTGCAAGTGAAACTCCTGAAGTTGAAATTGCAGTTTCCCCAGTGGATCCCAGTCCAGTTGGATTAGGTAAGCCTGTAAGCTTTACACCTGATTCATTCTTAAGTTCAATGATTGATTCAAGAATTAACGTATTATCTTTTAATCGAAATTTACCAATTTGTGGTGCAAAGTCAGGCTTAGCGAATACTTTTTGGTTTGCAATTGTACCATCAATATTGGGTCCTCTATCAGTAAGCATATAAAAAATAGTTGGGTCTTTAGGGTCAACAGCCATCCCAGACCCAAAACCTCCATTATATACTTTAACACCATTTACATCTACTAAAGTAGTTGCATTGATCGCTTCCGCTATGTCTGGATACCCTATCATATTATTTTCAGTATTTTTTTTACAGGCACTTACAGCTACAAAAGCGAACATCAATAAAAGAGAAAATTTTCTGAAAATCATATTATAAGTTTTAATAAAATAAGGAGCTAAAATAGATAAGATATACATAGCATTTCCAGAGCTGATATTATCAATATGTGAATATTAAAAAATTGAAATTTTATTTATTCTCAAATAAATGCGAGTATGATGAGAGATGAAAAAGTTTAAAAATGACGAAAAAAGTACCACTAATATCACTATTAGGTAATTTTTACATTATTCAGATAATATATTTTGTAAAATCTTATAACTTTTCATCTGGCCAAAATTGGAAATATGTAAAGACAAATACAATTGAAAAGCTTCAATTAAATGTCTGCGTGTTTGTTGATTGAGTAGAATGTTTTCGAGATCATTATAAAAACCCAAATTTGCAATGGTAGATGTGGTTTGTGCAAGTGTACCTTCTAAAAAATAAGGGTGTGAAGGTTTTTCACTTACAAACATTCCTTCTTGTAAATCAACGAAAGAAGTAGATACTGCATAAGAACCTTGTAATTGAAAACCCAATTCTGCCGCTAAATGCAATGTAAAATACAATGGCAAATTTCCGGTTAATGTAGCAGAACCCTTATCCAATTGTTTGAGTGTATCTTCAATCAAATAAAATAATTCGGGATTGGCTTCTGGTTGTTTTAAACTGTGTTGCAGCAATTCCATTACATACATAGCTACAGTGTTTTTTACTACATCAAACAACACTTGTTCGTACATATAGGCCCAACTAAATTCTTTAATGAATTGTAGCTGTTTCAATTCATTGTGATGCACTTCTAAGGATAGTATTGCACCTGGTTGAAAATAACTGGCTTTTCCTGCTGATGTTTTAGTGCTTTGCCTTACTCCTTTTACAATGTATTGTTGAATGCCAAATAATTCTGTGTAGATACTGGTAATAATACTGGTATCACCATACTTTACAGTACGCAACACAATACCTTTGGTAGCATGAATCATTAAAAAAGAATTAGCCTAAAAATACAACTAATAGCTGCGAAGTTGATTATGCAATTTTAGCCAATGGAGCTTCGCTATGTAATGGTTTTTGAAGGGTAGCAGGAATAGAAGGAATCAA
>JANOQC010000232.1:0-1691 GCA_031422175.1 Sphingobacteriia bacterium
TCAACAGATTTAATGTATAACGGAAGTGCTTGCTCATATCGTTGCATTACTTCATATAATAATGCTAAATTATATAAAGAAGTAAGATGGTTTTGATGTTTTTCCAGCAATTTTAACGATGTGAATAATAATATTAAATAATTCTATTCTAACTTTGGTCGAAATTGCGGACGGATATCAATTTCTCTTGCAATTATCAGATAGATAAAGTTCATTGAAATAGTAGGAATAAAGTCAAAAAGTACTCTAACTTTTTGTCTCAAATCGCGAAGTGTTTTGGCTTCTTTTAAGGCTTGTTCAAAGCTAGTGTCAACTGCTCTTGTGATTTGGTCAACAAAAAAAGCTAGAAGCATTATTAAGGCAAAAATAGTAGCTAAATACCAATGTCCATGCCCATAATTATGTTCTAAATTATAGCCTTGATTTTTGAGTGTATTAAACGTTTCATTTTCAACTTTCCATCGAGTTCGCCCCGCTTGAGCCACTTGATCTACATTAGCTTTATTTAGCTCAATATCGGTAATCCATTTATTTGAATAGTTTACAATTCCTTTTCGAGAATCATACTCTTCATACTCTAAGTAATTTACTATAACATCTTGATTAGCACCATTTAAAATTAGATTTGACATCCATTTGAATTTACAAAGAGTATTCTTGTCTTTTTGCCATTGATACTCTTGCAACTCATCTCTTTTTCGAAGTTGCATTACTTGTTCCAATACATAACCTTCTTTGATTACGATGATATAATTCATGTTTATCTCTTCCTTTTGAAGAGCTTTAATTGTTGGTCCATCAGCATACAAAGCATCTAAAAGAACTATTATTTTTTGGTTAGGAAGTATAGAACGAATATGGGGTAACAATCGCTTACAAGCATTTCTTTCGCAATCGTTTTTTGTTGACCCATCTTGACAGGTTATGGCTTCACCGTAAACAGGAAAAACAGTTTTCATATTGGGTGTAACAACACTTGCTCCAAGCAATTGATGGTGATACTCTACATTACCATTTTTATGGTTTTTAGTTAAGCAGTGGGAACAACCTATCACATTAGAAGAATAAGTACCTGTTCCATCTACACTTATCAGAAAATGGTCTAAGTAGCGCCTGTCTTCCAAAATATTTTGTTCGTCAAGATGCTCAAATAAGTCTTTAAATATTGGTATTAAGTGAGTCGGTTGAACTGGGTCTAGTATCTTCCGCATCCCGTTGTCACTTGGTACTTTACTTATTTTAAAAACGTGTTCTAAATTTTCTTGACGAGCTGCAAAATTTGAAACAAAACTAAGCAATGATGGGTCTTTTAACGCAAACATAGCAAAAGCTCCCATACAAGAGTCATGTAAAGAATATTCTACTGAACCCTTTCTATGGTCTGGTGTTTTTTTAAAACTATTGGATACTATTCCTACTAATTTATCGTACATATCTTACTTTTTAAGTAAAAATACGTTCTGTTTTCAAGTAAATTAAATTTTTTATGTACATATATGTATTCACATCGTTAGAATCGCTGGTGCATTAATTAACCTATCAAGTACGGTTATATCATTTTTTTTCGTACATAAATAATTGTTGCAAAAAACGAAATTAACGCCGATAAATAGGTTATTACCACAAAAACCACTCCTTCGCCATAATGATAAGCATCACTATGCATCCAATCTGTCAAAATTATTGCAGTC
>JANOQC010000233.1:0-5197 GCA_031422175.1 Sphingobacteriia bacterium
TGTTTTTTCGTGCATCATCAAAGCCTTTTTCCCTACTGCCAAAACCTCTTTCATATTATTGCGATTTAATGCAATAATGGAAGGCTCATTTACAACCACATCACCGTTGTGAATAATTAATGTATTTGCTGTTCCTAAATCCATCGCAATTTCTTGCGTAAAAAAATTAAATATTCCCATTGTATAATAGCGTTCTTATATGATTTGCAATTGGTACAAAGGTGCTTGAAATTAGTGAAATTAACAAGGGAATTCAAAACCAATATCCGACCTAAAATATATTCCTTCGAATTGAATTTTTTGGAGAACTGTTTTTGATTTCGCAGCTGCTTCTTCAATACTTGTACCATAAGAGGTTACTGCTAAAACCCTGCCACCATTTGTTAAAATTTGCTCCCCATCTGTTTTTGTGCCCGCATGAAACACAATACTGTCTTTAATTTCAGCAATTTCAGCAGCAATTGAGATAGGTTTGTTTATTTCATATTTACCCGGGTATCCGCCACTAACAGCCATAATAGTTGCCACACTGCGGTCATCGAAAGAAATATTGGCGTCTTCTAAAGTGCCATTATCCATTGCAGCAAATAAAGCAACTAGGTCTGTTTGTAATCGGGGTAAAATAACTTCCGTTTCTGGATCTCCTAATCTGCAGTTATATTCAATCACATAAGGAGTTCCATGTACGTTCATCAGTCCAAAAAATACAATTCCATGATAAACAAGCCTTTCAAGTGCTAAACCCTTAATAGTAGGCTGTATAATTGTTTCTTCCACCTTTTTCATGAATATTTCATCCATGAATGGAACCGGACTAACACAACCCATTCCCCCTGTATTAAGCCCTGTATCTCCTTCTCCTATTCGTTTGTAGTCTTTTGCATGACCAATAATATGGTAATCTGAACCATTGGTTAATGCAAAAACACTCACTTCTATTCCACTCAAGAATTCCTCAATCACTACTCTTTCACTAGCAGCGCCAAATTGTTTTCCTTGAATCATTTCTGTAAAGCTTTCTATGGCTATTTCAGTGGATGTTGCTATCACCACTCCCTTGCCAGCTGCTAATCCGTCTGCCTTCAAAACCACTGGTAACGAGTGTTTCAGGATATATGATTTTCCTTCTTCAAAATTTTCGGCCGTGAATTCGGCATATCCTGCAGTAGGAATGCCATGTCTTTGCATAAATTTTTTACTGAATGCCTTACTGCCTTCTAACTGAGCTGCTTTTGCGGATGGCCCTACTACAATAATGTGTTGTAATGTAGGGTCTTCATGAAAAAAGTCGAAAATTCCATTCACCAAAGGTTCTTCTGGTCCAACAACCAGCATATTTATCTGGTTAGTAATACAAATTACTTTAATAGCATCAAAATCGGTTATAGAAATGGGTACATTGGTTCCAAAATCAACGGTACCAGCATTTCCAGGAGCAATAAATAAACGGTCACAATGATGACTTTGTGCCATTTTCCAAGCCAAAGCATGCTCTCTACCACCGGAACCAAGTATTAAAATATTCATGAATCACAAATTGGGTGCGAAAATAACCCTTGCTTTTCACTTTAATCACTATTTTGAGTGATTAACTCAACTTTTTACTATGAATAATAAGGCAGTTTCTACAGCTCATCCAAAGGGGCTGTATGTTTTGTTTGCTACTGAAATGTGGGAAAGGTTTAACTATTATGGCATGCGTGCCATTCTGGTGCTTTTTATGACCAAAGCATTGCTCTTCGACAAAGTATTTGCTTCTAACCTATATGGATCTTATACTGGGTTGGTTTATTTAACACCGCTTTTAGGTGGATATATTGCCGATAGGTACTGGGGTAATAAAAGATCGATTATTGCAGGTGGAATAATAATGGCTATTGGAGAGTTCATCCTTTTTTTCTGCGGGTCTTTATACAGCAGTAATCCCGAATTGTCTTCTTGGCTCTTTTTTTCTGGCCTCGGTTTTATGATTGCTGGTAATGGTTTTTTTAAAGCCAATATTGCTTCTTTAGTTGGTCAATTGTATCCTAAAGGAGACAAACGAATTGATTCTGCTTATACCATTTTTTATATGGGAATTAATGTAGGAGGAGCAATTGGTCCATTGATTTGCGGATTGGTTGGCGACACTGGAAACCCCGCAGATTTCAAATGGGCTTTTCTGGCAGGAGGAATTGCTATGTTGATTGGTGTAATTGTGTTAGCCATTTTTCATAATAAATATATTGTAGATGATAAAGGAGAAACACTAGGATTAACACCCATCGGTGCTACAAAAAAAGCATTGCAACCAATTGTAATGGTTGTTGGTTTACTGGCATTTTCTTTTTTAACTATAGGCCTTATTTATGCAGATGCAAAAATATTTAGTTACTTATTTTATTTATTAATTGCCTGTATTTTATTAATTGCGTTCATTGTTTTTTCCGACAAAAATCTCAGTTCAATTGAAAAGAAAAAAATTGGCGTGATTTTTATCGTTTCCTTTTTTGTGATCTTTTTTTGGAGTGCTTTTGAACAAGCAGGTGCTTCACTTACTTTTTTTGCAGAAGAACAAACTCAACGCGATTTGGGTGCATTTGTAGTTCCCACTAGTTTTTTTCAATCATTGAATTCCATTTTTGTTGTTGCATTGGCTCCTGTGTTTGCATGGCTTTGGGTAAAGTTGGGAAAACGAGAACCAGCATCTCCTACTAAAATGGCGCTTGGATTATTTTTATTGGCGATGGGCTATTTATGGATTGCATTTGGAGTAAAAGATGTTCAACCAGGTATAAAAGTGAGTATGATTTGGTTAACCGGAATGTATTGTATGCAAACCTGTGGCGAACTTTGTTTATCGCCTATTGGATTATCATTGGTTAACAAATTAGCACCATTAAAATTTGCATCATTGTTAATGGCAGTTTGGTACACTGCAAACGCATTTGCCAATAAATTGGCAGGTGTACTAAGTGCTTTGTACCCTGATGGAAAAACAACGTATATCATTGGATTACCCATCAATAATTTGTATGAATATTTTATGATGTTTGTAGTAATGGCGGGAATTGCTTCTATAATCTTGTTTATCATATCCACCAAACTTAAAAAAATGATGGATTAATTTTAAATCAAAATCTTTTATTATGTCTGATCAAAAAAAAGTGTTTAAACCTTTTGTTGCCCCAGAAAGTAATATGGCCGAACTAACAGTAAAGTCAATATTATTGGGCAGCTTATTCGGAGTAATTTTTGGAGCTGCAACTGTATATCTTGCGCTTAAAGCAGGATTAACTGTTTCTGCATCAATTCCTATTGCAGTGATTGCAATTACGCTGGGAAGAAAGTTTTTCAAAACAACTATTTTAGAAAATAATATTATTCAAACAACTGGTTCTGCAGGAGAAAGTATTGCTGCAGGTGTAGCATTTACGTTGCCCGGATTTTTATTTTTATCATCCCCTAGCAGTGCAGAATATTTCAATTATCTCACCATTTTAATTCTGGCAATTATTGGTGGAATATTGGGCACATTGTTAATGATTCCTTTGCGAAAAGCGTTGATTGTAAACGAACACGAAAACCTTCCTTATCCGGAAGGAACGGCCTGTGGAGATGTGTTAAAAGCTGGAGAGCGGGGTGGTGATTTTGCAAAGACAGCATTTTGGGGGTTGGGTGTAGCATTTACTTATGCAATACTTCAAAAAGTGTTGCATGTAATTGCCGAAACACCTTTTTATGCAACTAAGCAGATTAATAAATTTTTTCCTTCAGCAAAAATTAGTGGAGAAATTACTCCGGAATACATGGGTGTAGGTTACATTATCGGTCCAAAAATTGCTGGTGTATTGGTTGCAGGTAGTGTGTTAAGTTGGTTGGTATTTATACCATTATTATCTACATTGGTTCCTGGTGAAGTAATTGCAATGCAGTTAATCAAATTGGGTTATTTAATAGATTTAACAAAGGCTGGTGGCAAAGGTGGATGGGATCCGATTACACATCAATTTTCGGATTATTCAGCTGCTATCTATTATGCATATATCCGCCAAATAGGAGCTGGAGCTGTGACTGCAGGAGGTATTATCACGTTGTTAAAAACCATTCCTACAATTGTAAAATCTATCAAAGGCAGTTTTGCATCATTAAAAAACAGCAATGAGCCAGGTGCAGCGGCAGTTTTAAGAACGGAAAAAGACCTTAGTTTAAAAGTAGTAGGCTTTGGAAGTTTGGCATTGGTTGCTTTGATTGCAATACTTCCTCAAGTGCCAGGAGATAGTTTTATACAGAAATTATTAATTGGCGTTTTGGTCATATTATTTGGTGCATTATTTGTAACTGTATCTTCTAGAATTGTGGGATTAATCGGTTCATCCAATAATCCAATTAGTGGAATGACCATTGCTACAGTAATGGGTACCAGTTTAATTTTCTTAAGTGTTGGTTGGACTGGCCAGGCATTTGAACCATTGGTATTAGTTGTAGGGGGAATGATTTGTATTGCCGCTGCCAATGCTGGTGCAACTTCTCAAGATTTAAAGAGCGGATATATTGTTGGAGCAACGCCTCGAAACCAACAAATTGCTTTATTTGTTGGAGCAATTGTTTCTTCTATTGTTATAGGATTAACAGTAAAATTCTTGGATCGCCCAACAACTGAAATGGTTCAACAAGGAATTCAACATGCCATAGGTTCTGATAAATATCCTGCACCACAAGCAACATTGATGGCCACTTTAATCAAAGGAATTCTTTCTCAAAACCTCGATTGGCAATACGTAGTTGTAGGAATATTCTTGGCTATAACAATGGAATTATGTGGCATTAAATCTTTGAGTTTTGCTATTGGTGTTTACTTGCCATTGGCAACCAATTTACCTATTTTTATTGGCGGAGCAATTCGAGGAATAGTTGAATCAAAACAAAAGAAAAGTAATGTACAATTGAATGCAGAAGAAGAGGAATTGGGCAAGGGCAACCTTTTTGCAACGGGATTGGTTGCGGGCGGTGCAGTTGCAGGTGTGGTCATCGCTTTTTTAGCAGGATCTGATAGTGGGGAGAAATTTTTAAATACAGTTAGCCTAGAACCAAGTATTGTTGGAGCAATAGCTCATGGGGGTTATTTTATTCTTGGGACTGTTCTTTTTGCTGTTATGGGAACTATATTGTATCGGGTTGCTATTAAGAAATAGGTAAGAAATAGGTAAGAAATAGG
>JANOQC010000234.1:0-26803 GCA_031422175.1 Sphingobacteriia bacterium
CAAAAAAGTGGTGCATACATTAAATGCATTGTGTATTGAAATGGATAATCGGTATGATTTATTAAAAGAAGCTGGTTGTAGAAATATTCGTGAATACAATGATAAATTTACTTCACGCAAATTAAATCCAGAAAAAGGCCACCAATATTTACCATTTATTGTATTGGTAGTGGATGAGTTTGCCGATTTGATTATGACTGCTGGTAAAGAAGTTGAAATGCCCATTGCGCGGCTCGCACAGCTCGCCCGCGCCATTGGAATTCATTTGATCATAGCTACTCAACGACCTTCAGTAAATATCATTACAGGAACAATTAAGGCCAATTTCCCAGCAAGAATTGCATTTAAAGTATCAAGCAAAATTGATAGTAGAACCATTTTAGATGCAGGTGGTGCAGAACAATTAATTGGTAAGGGCGATATGCTTGTAAGTTATAATGGGGAAATAACTCGATTGCAATGTGCATTTGTAGATACACCTGAAGTAGAGAGTGTATGTGAATTTATTGGTGATCAAAGAGGTTATCCCCAGGCATTTTTATTGCCAGAATATGTAGATGAAAAAGAAATGGAAGGAAGGGATTTTGATGCCAACGATAGAGACCCATTGTTTGAAGATGCAGCTCGCTTAATAGTTAGCAGTCAAATAGGGTCTACCTCATTAATTCAAAGAAGAATGAAATTGGGTTATAACAGAGCTGGCAGATTGATGGATCAATTAGAAGCAGCAGGAGTGGTTGGGCCAAATCAAGGAAGCAAGGCAAGAGAAGTATTGTTTAAGACTGATGCCGAATTGCAAGCGTTCTTTAATACCCTTATTTAGCAGTATTTCACCGATAAATTGCTTAATAAACCGATATAAATCAAACTATTCTTGTGTTTCATAGTCAAAATGATTGTAAGACATATATTTGTAGTGTAAAAAATAACAATGCGTAAATTCTACCTGATTCTTTTAGTAATACTCGCTTTTTCCCATATTTCAATTGCCCAAAATGATCCTGCAGCTAAAAAAGTGATAGAAGCTTTTGGGGCTAAAGTAAAAGCATCTAAGGGTATCACTGCAACTTTTACATTGAACTCTTTTACTAGTAAAGGAAGATCAGCCGGATCCAAGGCTTTGAGTATTTCCATGCTAGGAGAAAAATATTTTTTAAAGCAAGGCAAGACAGAAATTACTTGCGATGGAAGTAATGTCTATAATTTTGATGGAAATAAAACAATTACTAAATCTTCAGTAGAAGAAGGTAGCCAAACTTTGAGCCCGCAAAAATTATTGGCTGGATCTTACGATAAAGATTTCACCTATAAGTTGTTGCCTTCTTCAGGTGCATTCAATGAAATTGAAATGCTTCCAATTGATAAGCGTAAAAATTTCGTGAAAGTGAATTTGTTTTTTGATAAGGCTAAAAACACTTTGCTAAAAGCCCGCATTCTCGATAAAAGCAATAATATTACAGAGTTGAAAGTAAATAGCTTTAAAATGACTTCCACTTTAAATAATAATTTATTTGTTTTTAATAAAGCAAAGTATCCAAAAGATGTGGAAATTTTAGATTAAAAGGAATTGATGACCAATAAGCCTTCATTTTCCTCTAGAAGTGCTTTTTTATTTTTCGTATTTTAGCATATGCGTATTTTATTATTGATTATTTTTTCAGCCATGTGGGTAATGGCAATAGGTCAATTTTCTGCCCGATTTGTAGTTACTGATATTGCCACTAAAAAGAATGATGATATTTATTTAACAGGCAATTTCAATAATTGGAATCCAAAGGATGAAAATTATAAACTCAAATTATTTGCTGGTGGAAGAAAAGTAATTGTGTTGAAAGACTTACCAGCAGGCAATTATGCGTTTAAATTTACTAGGGGTCAGGATAAATTAGAATCAGCAGCAGATGGCAGAGATATTGCAGATAGGATGATAGAAGTAAATGGAGATATCTCAACAGATTATAGCATTGCAGGCTGGAAAGATGATTATCCTCAACGACCAAAAACCTATTCCGCAAGCCCTCAAGTGCGAATTTTAGACACTGCTTTTTTCATTCCGCAACTTAATCGTAAAAGGAGAATTTGGATGTATCTACCAAAAGGGTATGCGTCTGTAGGAAAAGCATATCCGGTTTTATACATGCATGACGCACAAAATTTATTTAATGAAAAAACTGCTTTTGCCGGAGAATGGGGTGTGGATGAATGCTTGGATACATTACAAGCTAAATTAGGCAAAGAATGTATTGTTGTAGGTATAGATAATGACGGAGTCAAAAGAATGAATGAGTATAGTCCTTATGATTTAATTCAATTTGGCAAAGCAGAAGGAAACTTGTACATCGATTTTATAACAAATACATTAAAACCATTTATTGATAGTAAATACAGAACTCGAAAAGGACCAGATTACACATATATCGCCGGATCTAGTATGGGTGGGTTAATCAGTTGGTATGCAATGCTACAATACCCAAATATATTTGGAGGTGCCGGAATTTTTTCTCCATCATTTTGGGTTTCGCCTCAAGTATATGTGGATGCAGAAAAATTTGCTACCACCAATGCCATTCCAAAAATGTATTTTTATGCAGGATCAATGGAGGATGCAAGCATGGTAGTGAATATGCAGAAAATGGTTACTATAATGCAGAAGAAGCCACAGTTTGTTACACGAACAGTAGTTAATCCTTTAGGAAAACACAATGAAACATATTGGCGCCAAGAGTTTGCCGATTTTTATAAATGGATGTCCAATAATTGGTAGCGATGAAAAAAAAAATACTGTTTTGTTTGATGATCGTATTGATTGAGTCAATACATGCACAAGTATTGCCAATATCAACCCAGCAATCATTTCGAAATCCCTTACCAACTCCCCATCAATTAAAATGGCATAACAGTAGTTTTTATTTATTCATGCATTTTGGCCCCAATACATTTACCAATAAAGAATGGGGAGATGGAAAAGAGCTAACGAATATTTTCAATCCAACTCAAATGGATGTTAATCAATGGTGTAAAATAGCTAAAGAAGCAGGAGCAAAGGGAATCATCATCACTGCAAAACACCATGATGGTTTTTGCTTATGGCCAAGCAAATATTCCACTCATACGGTAGGTCAAAGTAATTTTAAACGAGATGTATTGGCTGAATTATCCATTGCTTGTAAGAAATATGGACTCTTGTTTGGCGTTTATATTTCACCATGGGATCGCAATCATCCAGATTATGGTACCGAGCAATACAATACTATTTTTGTAAACATGTTGAAAGAGCTTTTTCAAAACTATGGACCTATATGGGAGCTTTGGTGGGATGGCGCTAATGGGGAGGGACCTAATGGGAAAAAACAAATCTATGATTGGCAAAGATTCGAATCAACTGTTCGTGCTTTATCCCCTCAAACGGTTATATTCAGTGATATTGGGCCTGATATCCGTTGGATTGGAAATGAAAATGGAAAAGCATCAACTACTAATTGGAATTTATTAGATACTGTTGGATTTAAAAGAGGATTAGGCGCACCACCCAACGATACATTGCAACAAGGTAATTATAGAGGTGCCAATTATTTACCTGCTGAAGCAGATGTAAGCATTCGACCAGGATGGTTTTATCATCCATCAGAAAATAACAAAGTAAAATCGGCCGATGAGTTGATGACTATTTATTTAAATACGGTTGGTCGTGGGGCAAATTTATTATTAAATGTACCACCAGATAATCGTGGATTAATTAGCTCCAATGATTCCTCATCCTTAATTAATTTTTATAAAAAAAGAACTCAATTAGAAGGCCCTAATTTATTGAAAAAGGCTTCTTTGAGTATTGGTGAACCTGATAGAAACAATATCAATAAGCCATATAGTTGGTATTATATTTTAAAGAAACCAGTTTTAATGTATGGCCTCATACTCGAGGAAGATTTGAAGTACGGACAAAAAATTAGTAAGTTAACTATTACAGTTAGTGAAAGAGGAGAAACAAAACTCCAACAAAAAATAACTACAGTAGGCAATAAGCGAATTATTGTTTTTCCTCAACCAATTAATGCTTCTGAAGTTGCAATTGTAGTGCTTGAATCGAAGGGAATGCCTGTTTTCAAAACGCTTAAAGCGTTTTAGTTATTAGGTTAATGGTAGAGAAGAAGGCATAACATATATCTTTAACTACACTAAAAAAGTAACTCCTTCAATGGCCAATTGAGTTCTAGGAAAAACGGCTACTGCTTCGTTTAAATAATCTTCTAAAAATTCGTATTTACTACTAAAATGCCCTAACAATAATTGATGTGCATTGGCTTTCTTTGCAATAGTAGCAGCTTGAATGGTAGTAGAATGAAATCGTTCTGCAGCCCTGTCCTCAAAGTCTTTTAAATAAGTGGCTTCGTGGTACAAAAGGGTAACATTTTTAGTGACTTCCGCAATTTGCTCATCATAAATAGTATCTGCACAGAAAGCATAACTTCTTGGAGCCGAATTAGGTTTTGTAACTTGGTTATTTAAAATAACAGTACCATCTTTTGTTGTATAGTCTAACCCTTCTTTTAATGAATTATAAAAAGAGGAAGGAATTAATAATTCAATAGCTTTTTCTTTGACTATTTTTCTAGGTAATTTTTTCTCTCTAACAATAAACCCCCAACAAGGAATTCGATGTTGGGTACTAAAACATTCCACTGAAAATTTAGGACTATCTAAAATTAATGTAGCTTTTGTTAAAGGATGATATACTAATTCGAATGGAAGAGAAGTAGATGCAACCTCCAATTGTAATTTAATAATGGCATCTAAACCTGGGGGAGCATATAAGTGCAAGGGTTGTTCTCTACCAAGTAATCCCATGCTGGTTACCAAGCCAATTAATCCAAAATAATGATCTCCATGTAAATGAGAAATAAAAATATGGTTCAGCTTGCCCCTTTTTATTTTGTATCGAGATAATTGCATTTGAGTACCTTCGCCACAGTCGATTAATAATAACTGGTCGTTCAGCGTTATAACTTGAGCAGTAGGGTGCCTGTCGAATGCAGGAAGTGCAGAATTGTTACCCAAAATTGTTACAGCGAACATATGGCCAAAATATATTTTTTGATCGAAAGGGATCAACTACCTACAATAACGACAAATTATATTTTTTTATGCTGCATAACTATACTTTTTTTCAATAAATTATGTAGAACTGTTACCTTAAAATGAAGCATCCATTTAAGGGCATAAAAAAAACCAATAAAATGGACGTTTTTTCAGTTAAAATTGTACCTTTGCGCGAATAAAAAAAGAAAAGCCTCCAATTTTGGAGTAAAAAAAATCTTGACATGCCTTATTTAACAACAGAAAAAAAAGCCAGCATATTTGCTGAATTCGGTGGAAAAGCAACCAATACTGGTTCAATCGAAGCACAAGTAGCCATTTTAACTGAGCGCATAGCGCACATTTCTAAGCACTTGCAAGCCAACAAAAAAGATCATTCTACTCAACGTGGTTTGATGCAAATGGTAGGTCAACGTAAGCGTTTGTTGACTTATATGCAAAGGCATAACCTAACTGGTTATCGTGCATTAATCGAAAAATTAGGTCTGAGAAAATAATTTATCAGCTATGTTATAAAACCATTCCCAACTCACATTTTATTGTAGTTGGGAATAGTTGTTTTATCATGATTCTTTTCGATTCGTTTTTTCAACTATCATTCAACAGTCAATTATGTTAATACAACCTATAAGCGTAAGCTTCGATCTTGGCGGAAACCGTCAAGTAACACTTGGTACAGGTAAATTAGCCCGTCAAGCTGATGGAGCCGTTACTGTACAGCAGGGTAACTGCATTATTATGGCTACAGTAGTAGCAAACAAAGATCCTAGAGATGGGCAAGATTTCTTCCCATTAAGTGTAGATTACCAGGAGAAATTTGCTTCTGCTGGTCGTGTGCCAGGATCATTTTTCAAAAGGGAAGCCCGCTTAAATGATTATGAAATTCTAACCAGTCGTTTAATTGATCGTGCTTTACGTCCATTGTTTCCAGAGGATTATTTATGTGATGTTCAGGTACTCATTAGCCTTATTTCAAGCGATGCCGATATTTTACCAGATTCTTTAGCCTGTTTAGCTGCTTCTGCGGCATTAGCTGTTTCAGATATTCCAATTAAAGAGATTATTTCAGAAGTAAGAATTGCCCGTATAAATGGAGAATTCATTGTAAATCCAACACGTGCTCAATTAGCAGCTTCCGATTTGGAATTCTTAATTGCAGCAACAGAGAAGAATTTAATGATGGTGGAAGGTGAAGCAAAAGAATGTGCTGAAGCAGATTTAGTAAAAGCTTTAGAAATTGCACATGATGCTATTCGAATTCAAATTAAAGCCCAAGCCGAATTAAGGGCTAAAGTAGGTGTTACTACAAAACGCGATTATAAAAAGCCAGAACAAAATGAGGCAATTAAGGAAAAAGTATACGCTTTTGCTAAAGACCGTGTGTATGAAATTTCTAGAAAAGGATCTGCTAAACACGAGCGCAGCGAAGCATATGATGCTTTAAAAGTGGAAGTAATTGCCAATATGGGTTCAGAAATTACTGATGGAGAAAAGAAACTAACCAAGAAATATTACGAAGACCTTAAATGGGAAGTTGTAAGAAATATGATGCTAGAAGACCGTATTCGTTTAGATGGCCGTAAATTGGATGAAGTTCGTCCATTGGCAATGGAGGTTTCTCCTTTACCTTCTCCACATGGTTCTGCTTTGTTCACAAGAGGTGAAACTCAATCACTTACAACGGTTACCTTCGGAACTAAATTAGATGAATTGTTAGCAGAAACTGCAGCAAAATCGGAATACAGCAAGTTTTTCTTGCACTATAATTTTCCACCATTTTCAACTGGTGAAGTAAAGATGATGCGTGGTGTGGGAAGAAGAGAAGTTGGTCATGGTAATTTAGCCCAACGGTCTTTGAAACAAATGATGCCACCTTCAACAGCATTTGCTTATACGGTTCGTATTGTAAGTGATATTTTAGAAAGCAACGGTTCTTCATCAATGGCAACTGTTTGTGCAGGTTCATTGGCCTTAATGGATGCAGGTGTTCCTGTTCCTAAGCATGTAAGTGGTGTTGCCATGGGTTTAATTACAAGAGAAGACGGCAAATACGCAATTCTTACAGATATCTTGGGTGATGAAGATCATTTAGGAGATATGGATTTTAAAGTAACTGGTACTAAAGATGGTATCTGTGGAGTTCAAATGGATATTAAAGTAGATGGTTTGAGTATGGAAGTGATGATGGAAGCATTAACACAAGCCCGTGCAGGCCGTTTACATATTCTAGATGCGATGTACGAATGTATGCCTTCACATCGTTCAGAAGTGAAACCTCATGCTCCAAGAATGGTTAAAATAATCATTGATAAAGAATTCATTGGTGCTGTAATCGGGCCAGGTGGTAAGGTAATTCAAGAAATTCAACGTGAAACTGGTGCAACTGTTAATATTGAAGAAGTAGGTAATACAGGAGAAGTAAGTATTTTCTCCGCGTCTAAAGAAAGTTTAGATAAAGCAGTTAATTGGGTTAAAGGTATTACTGCAGTTCCTGAAGTTGGCGATGAGTACGAAGGTCCAATAAAAGGTATAAAAGAATTTGGTGCTTTTGTTGAATTCATGCCTGGTAAACAAGGGTTGTTGCATATAAGCGAAATCAGTTGGAGTCGTTTAGAAACCATGGATGGATTATTTAAAGAAGGCGATATAGTAAAAGTGAAATTAGTAGGCGTAGACCCTAAAACGGGTAAATTTAAATTAAGCCGAAAAGTGTTGATGCCAAGACCAGAAAGAGATAATAGGCCACAAGATTAATAATTGTTTATTAAATAAAATTTAATACCTGCTACCCCTTGGAGCAGGTATTTTTTCTTTAGAATAGCATGAAAAATCATATTGAGATTACCATCAATCCTATTGAGTCTTCGGTTTCCGATGAGATGATAGCAGAACTATCTAATAGGCAATTCGATGGGTTTCTAGAAGAACAAAGCGTATTAAAAGCTTATATAGTTACTGAATTATTTGACGAAGTAGATTTAAAGTTGTTATTGAATAAATACAATTTAACTTATTCATTATCAAATATTAAGGAACAAAATTGGAATGCAGTTTGGGAATCAAACTTTAGCCCAGTTTCAGTGGATAATTTTGTAGCAATTCGAGCTTTTTTTCACGAACCAATGTTGAATTTCGAACATGAGTTGATAATAACTCCAAAAATGAGTTTTGGAACCGGGCATCATGCTACTACATTCTCCGTTATTCAATTGATGAAGTTGCTCAACTTTAAAGGAAAGCGGGTTTTTGACTTTGGAACAGGTACTGGAATTTTGGCCATATTAGCGGAAAAATTAGGAGGAAAACATATACTAGCTGTTGATAATGATCAATGGTGTATGGAAAATGCCGCAGAAAATATTTCAATTAACAATTGTAAATGTATTGAAATTCAATTAGTTGATGCATTAAGTATTAACTGGAAATTTGATATTGTTATTGCCAATATCAATCGACATATTATTGAAGCAAATTTGGAATCTATATTTCATTCGCTTAATTCTACTGGAGATTTGATTTTGAGTGGGCTATTAAATTCCGATGAATCAGCCATTATTGACCAGTCTATTCAATTGGGGCTAATACACAAAAAGACTATTGAGAAAGATGGTTGGGTAGCTATCTATTTAACAAAGGAATAAATGTGTAAGGTTAAATAATTATTAAGTAAAAGCGTTTTAGTATCTTTACCAACCTTATAATAATTGAATGAACGAAGTTTTATTAATCCTTTCCGCATACCTGATTGGTTCAATACCAACAGCAGTATGGATCAGCAAGTATTACTTTAATATAGATATTAGAGATTATGGCAGTGGTAATTCAGGCGCTACCAATACTTTTAGGGTACTTGGCTCAAAATGGGGAACATTGGTTATGTTAATAGATGTATTAAAGGGAGTATTTGCTACCTCTTTATACATTTTATTACCCTATTATTTAACCGATGAATGGGATCGTACCAACTTTATGATAGGACTGGGTTTGGCGGCTGTTGTAGGACATATTTTTCCTATTTGGGCCAATCTTAGAGGTGGAAAAGGAGTTGCTACTTTATTGGGTATGGCTGTTGCAATTCAACCCATGGTAGCAGTTTGTTGTGTAGGAGTTTTCTTATTGGTTTTATACCTAACCCGATTTGTTTCGTTGAGTTCTATATTGGCTGGTGTAGCTTTTATGGTTTTTATTCTTTTTATTTTCAATGAAAAAGAAACATTATATAGAATTTTTGCTGTTTTAGTTGCTTTAATGGTAATTCTAACCCACCAAAAAAATATTACTAGAATATTGAAAGGTACTGAAAGCAAAGTGGCTATTTTTAAACACCGAGACCGAAAAAGGGAAAAGAAATAGCATAGAAATATTTCTCTATTTATTCCCTAAACATGTAACAATAAATTAACTTCGCATTCTTTTTTAAAGCGTATTAAACTCCCTCAAAGGCATGTCTAATCAAACTTTACTCGAAAAATTACAATTAAAAGACGAAAAGAACTTACTTATACAAGGTTTGCCGTCTTCAGTTGAGAAACAATTTGCAAAGTTAACTTACGCAAAAAACGTAACTCCTTTATTAAAAGCTAGGAAAATAGACTTTGTGCTGGTATTTGCGCTGAGTCAACATCAATTGAATAATGTTTTGGCAGAGGTTTTCCCTGCTATACATGATGAAACAAAGTTGTGGATTGCTTATCCAAAAACAACAAGTAAGATTGTGAGCGATTTAAATCGCGACTGTAGTTGGGAATGCCTAAGTAAAAAAGAGTATGAGTGTGTGCGTCAGGTTACGTTGGATCATGTTTGGAGTGCCATGCGGTTTAAAAAAACTGATCAAATTCCTAACAAATCAAGGAGTTTTGCTGATAATAAACCACTTGCTGTTAACAATATCGATTTCGAAAAACGATTGGTAAAAGCACCAGTTGAGTTGGATAGATTGTTTACTACTCATGAAGAAGCCAAAGAATTTTTCGGTTCTTTGTCATTTACTAACCAGAAGGAATACGTTAATTGGATTCAAGGTGCAAAAAAAGAGGAAACCCGCCAACGTCGTTTAGAAACTGCTCTAGAAAAATTATTAGCAGGAAAAAGGAATCCAACAGAAAAATAGTTGATGCTTTGTTCATTTAATTACTACGATGAATTTTAAAGAGCAAATTATTCAAGGAATACCTTTTACTTTGCCAACCCCAAAGTTGGTTGGTTTAAATGCCAATAGCGCTCCGAAACGAAAGGATATTTTAAGCTTAGAAGAAAAAAAGCTAGCATTAAAAAATGCATTGCGCTATTTTCCCAAAGATTGGCATACTCAATTAGCAAAAGAATTTTTACAAGAATTAATCGATTTTGGTAGAATATATATGTATCGGTTTAAACCCGCTTATTCTATATATGCAAGACCAATCCATGAATATCCATCAACAATAAAAGCTGCAGCTGCTATTATGTTGATGATTCAAAATAATTTGGATCCTGCAGTAGCGCAACATCCCAATGAATTAATTACTTATGGCGGCAATGGTGCTGTATTTCAGAATTGGGCTCAATATTTATTGACTATGAAATATTTGGCTACGATGACTGATAGCCAAACTTTACATATATATTCGGGACACCCAATGGGTTTATTTCCTTCTTCGAAATCAGCACCTAGGGTAGTTGTTACCAATGGAATGATGATTCCGAATTATTCAAAACCGGATGATTGGGAAAAATACAATGCATTGGGAGTTACCCAATATGGTCAAATGACAGCTGGGTCATATATGTATATTGGGCCGCAAGGTATTGTTCATGGCACTACTATAACATTGATGAATGCCTTTCGCAAAAAGTTAGGCATGGAAGCTAGTATTGCTGGTAAACTTTTTGTTACAGCTGGCCTGGGAGGAATGAGTGGTGCTCAGCCAAAGGCTGGGAATATATCCGGATGTGTTACGGTTTGTGCAGAAGTAAATCTAGTTGCAGCAACAAAAAGATTTGAGCAAGGTTGGGTTGATGAATTGATTGATGAAATGCCAAGTTTAGTAAGTAGAGTAAAAAAAGCAATGCTAAACATTGAAACAGTTTCAATCGCTTATGTAGGAAATATTGTTGACGTTTGGGAGCGTTTTTATGAGGACGGAATATTCATAGATATAGGTTCAGATCAAACATCATTACATAATCCATGGAGTGGTGGATATTATCCTGTTGGTATGAGTGTAGAAGCGGCTAATGAATTAATGCGCGTTGATCCTATTTTATTTAAAAATGAAGTGAGTAAATCGTTGATCAGACAAGTTGATGCAATTAATAAGCATGTGGAAAAAGGTACTTATTTTTTTGATTATGGGAATGCATTTTTACTAGAAGCGTCAAGAGCTGGAGCAGATGTGATGGCATCCAATGGGATTGATTTTAAATATCCTTCTTATGTGCAAGATATTTTAGGGCCTCTTTGTTTTGATTATGGTTTTGGTCCATTCAGGTGGGTTTGCACATCAGGTAATTTGAATGAATTGGCAATTACTGACCAAATATCAATGGATGTTTTAATTGAAATCAAGAAAACAGCGCCAGTAGAAATACAACAACAGTTGAATGATAATATTAAATGGATTAAGGAAGCTGAAAAAAATAAATTGGTGGTTGGATCTGCAGCCAGAATTTTATACGCCGATTCAGAAGGTAGAATGAAAATTGCCATTGCGTTTAATCAAGCGATAGCAAAAGGTACAATTACTGCTCCAATTGTTTTAGGCAGAGATCATCACGATGTAAGTGGAACTGATTCTCCTTATCGGGAAACCAGTAATATTTATGATGGTAGTAAATTCACTGCAGATATGGCTATACACAATGTAATTGGAGATAGTTTTAGGGGAGCTACATGGGTATCAATACATAATGGAGGTGGAGTAGGATGGGGAGAAGTAATCAATGGTGGATTTGGAATGGTATTAGATGGGTCGGTAGAAGCAGAAGCAAATATAAAAAACATGTTGTTTTATGATGTAAATAATGGCATAGCCAGAAGAAGTTGGGCTAGAAACAAGGAAGCCATATTTGCCATTAAAAGAGAAATGGAAAGAACGCCTCTTTTAAAAGTAACTATTCCCAATATAGTAGATGATCAATTATTGAATGATCTCTTTTAATTATTATTTTCTTCCATTACCATTAGTTCCTCAAATTGTTTTTCATAGGCAATTGCTAGTTCCTTCAATTGGGCATCAATTTTTTTATAAGCAGCTTCTAAGGTTGCAAATGCATTCTTATCGGCATAACTTGAAGGATTACCCATATCTGTTTCAATACTAAATTTGGTTGCTTTTGCGGTTTCAATGTCCTCCTCAATAATTGCGAGTTTTCGTTGTACGCGTTGTAGTTCTTTTTGTGCTTCTTTATTGATTGGTATATTGGTTACTACTGGTTTAATAATTTCCTTCTTTAATTCTTTTACAACAGGAGATTTTTTTTCTTCTTGTTCAGCTTGCTTTTTCTGTTTTTCCATTCTTTCATTCCATTCTACCCATTCTTGATAAGTTCCTTTAAACTCTTTTATTTGTTGGTCTACAATTTCCCATATTTTATTGGCTGTTTTGGAAATGAAATATCGGTCGTGACTTACTAAAATATAACTTCCTTCATATTTATTTAGTGCCTCGGCCAATAATTCCACCGAATGCATATCCAGGTGATTGGTAGGTTCATCCAAAATTAAAAAATTTGCTTTACTTACAATGGTTTTTGCCAAAGCTACTCTAGCTTTTTCGCCCCCACTTAATACTTTAACTTTCTTATCTACATCATCACCACCAAATAAAAATGCACCTAATAAACTTCTTAATTCAGGATCTGTTTTTTTACTACCACAATGTTGTAATTCTTCTAAAATAGTATGGCCCATTCCAAGTGCTTCTAATTGATGTTGGGCATAAAAACTTTGATCAACATTATGACCCCAATCTCTAGCGCCAGTAAATTTTTCTGTTCCAGCAACAATTCTTAATAATGTAGATTTGCCCTTTCCATTTGCTCCAATTAATGCAATTTTATCTCCTCTTTCAATTTCTGCGGAAGCATTGCTTACAATATGATTATTGCCAAATTGCTTTCCAATATCTTTTAAGGTGACCAAAACTTTTCCTGGTACTTTGTCTAATTGAAAATTTATTCTTAAGTCGGGTCTTTCGAGTTGAACATCTTCAACCTTGTCTAGCCTATCTAATCGTTTTTGTACACTCTGTGCTTGAGCTGCTTTGCTGGCCTTGGCTTTAAATCTTTCGATAAATCTTTCTTGTTGCCGAATATAATCTTGTTGATTCTCAAATGCTTTTTGCTGCATATCTATTCGAATCAGTTTCTCCTGCTCGTAAAAATCAAAATTGCCTGAATAAATATGTAATTGTTGTTGATACAATTCAACAATTTTGTTTACCATTCTATTAAGAAAAAATTTATCATGACTAACAATTACTACGCTGCCCTTATAATGTATCAAATACTTTTCAAGCCATTCTATAGAAGGCAAATCTAAGTGGTTGGTAGGTTCATCCATTAGCAAAACATCTGGTTGTTGCAAGATCATTTTTGCCAATAAAACCCTCATCCTCCAACCTCCACTAAATTCTTTATAAGGCCTAACCAAATCCTCATTACTAAAACCCAAACCATGTAATACTTCTTCTGCTTTATGATGAATATTATATCCATCCAATACATCTAATTCGTGCAATGCATCTGTATATTGAATAAGTAATGCTTCGTCTTCTGAATTTTTTTCCAAGGCAATACCCAATGCTTCAATTTCTTTTTCCAATGCCCTAATTCTTTCAAATGCCCCAAGAGCTACTTCTGTAATATTATCATTGGTATCAAAACTCAACAAATCTTGATGAAGGTAGCCAATGGTGGTTTCTCTGCCTTTTTCCAAAGTTCCTTTCGATGGTTGGTATTCACCTACTAAAACCTTTAATAAAGTAGATTTACCAGTACCATTATATCCAACTAGCCCAATTCTATCTCCTGGTTGAATATGCCAGGTAGCGTCTTCTACAATCACACGTGCGCCAAATTCAAAAGTTACATTTTGTAAGCCTATCAACATCTCAATAAAATATTTAAGTCGGCAAAGGTAATTCTAATCTGCTGCCAAAATAAATTGCTTTAAATTTGTTCAATATTTTTTATGAAAAATCTTGCATTATTGCTCATTGTAGGGGTGTTGTTCTCTTGTAATGATTCCGAACAAAAAGCCTCATCTGCACCAGAATCAATGGTTTTAGCCGGTAATACGCTTCAATCCGAAGCTTTTAATCAGTCATTTAAAAAGATGCTTTATACCTATTATAACTTAAAAGACAAGTTTATAACTGAAGATGTACCAGCAATTGATACAATTTCCCACCAATTATTAAAGGCCATAGATAGCTTATTAATTAAAGAATTGAAAGGTGACACCCTCCTTATTTCTACAACTAAGTCTTCTATTGAAGGGATAGTAACGGAAATCAATGGGCTTTTAGGTGAAAAAGATATTGAGGCCAAACGAAAATCTTTGCAAATGGTGAGTGAACAATTGTATGACTTAATTAAAACAATTAGATATGACCAAGAAGTTGTATTTCATGAATATTGTCCGATGGCATTCAATAATGATGGAGCAACATGGTTAAGCAATACAGCTATTATCAATAATCCATATATACCAAAGAAAATGTTGAATTGTGGTGAAGTAAGCGACTCAATTGATTTTAGAAGAAAATAGTAATGTTACAGAACTAAGCTTTTATTTATTTGTTTGAAATTGGGATATGAAGAATTTGATATTTGCGGTAATTTTTTTGGTGTTAGGGTTGAATGGTTTTTCACAAGAAAAATTTACAATTAGTGGATATATTAAAGATACACTCAGCGGTGAAACTTTAATTGGAGCTAATTTAGGTATTAAAACCGCAGGCAAATCAATCGTGAGTAATGGGTATGGATTCTTTTCTATCACGCTACCCAAGGGTAATTATCAATTGTCAGGATCATTTATTGGCTATCAATCCAAAGAAATTTCAATAGCATTAAATGAAAATAGGGTGTTTAATATTCTCTTATTGCCAAATTCAGCTGTTATCAATAATGTAACTGTCGTTTCCAGAAGAAGAGACAATAATGTTAAAACAGCCCAGATGGGTAAATTTGAAATGAATGTAAATACTGCAAAAGCATTGCCTGCATTCTTTGGCGAAGTAGATATCCTGAAAACGTTACAATTATTGCCCGGTGTGCGTAACGCTGGTGAGGGAAATGCTGGATTTTATGTAAGGGGAGGTGGTCCAGATCAAAATCTGATTTTATTAGATGATGCAGTAGTGTACAATACAGGGCATTTGTTTGGGTTTTTCTCCATATTTAATGCAGATGCAATTAAAAATGTTACTCTTATAAAAGGGGGAATGCCTGCTCAATATGGTGGCAGACTTTCATCTGTTGTAGATGTTGCAATGAAAGAAGGCAATCGAAATAAAACCCAAATTGATGCAGGTATTGGTCTCATTGCATCGAGGTTTAGCGTACAAGGTCCCCTATTTAAAAATAAAGCTTCTTATATTATTTCTGCAAGAAGAACTTATGTTGATGCGCTAGCTAAGCCATTGATTAAATCAACCAGCGATTTTTATGGATCAGGTTATTATTTTTACGATTTGAATGCCAAGTTCAATTATCAATTTTCTGAAAAAGACCATATTTATTTTAGCGGCTATTTTGGTAGAGATAAATTTACTTTTAATAATGCTGCTCGTTCGTTTAAAACGTTAATTGATTGGGGTAATTCAACGGCTACCTTAAGATGGAATCATGTGTTTAACAAAAAATTATTTTCTAACACCACTTTAGTATACAATGATTATCAATTTAGTTTAAATGGAACACAGAATAATTTTAAAATTAATCTCTCCTCTGGTATCAGAGATTTGAATTTTAAAACAGATTTCGATTTTTATCCAACTCCTGAGCATAAACTAAAATTTGGAGTTCAATATACAAATCACACATTTTTACCAAATATTTTGAGTGGTAATCAAGACAGTGTTGTATTTACACCTTCTAATGCGAGTAAAAAATATGCCAACGAATTTGCAGCTTACCTACAAGATGATTGGGAAATAAATTCGAAACTAAAATTAAATGTTGGTCTTAGATTTAGCTTATTTCAACAAGTAGGTAAGTATACCCATTATAAGAAAGACGCCAATGGCAATAAGATTGACAGTACCATTTATGGTAGCGGTCAATTGGTAAAAAGTTATGGTGGAATAGAGCCAAGAGCTACTTTCAGGTATGCGCTTAACGAAACAGCTTCAATAAAAGCTGGAGTAACAAGAAATTTACAATACATCCATTTGGTTACCAATGCAGGTTCTACTTTACCAACTGATCTTTGGGTACCAAGTACGTTGAGGGTTCAACCTCAAATTAGTTGGCAATATGCAGCTGGTTATTTTAAGAATTTCAAAGAAGGTATGTTTGAAACTTCTATTGAAGCTTATTATAAAACAATGCAAAATCAGATTGAGTATAGAGAAGGATATACCCCTTCTTTAAAAGATCCTGAAGAAGATTTTGTATTTGGAAAGGGCTGGAGTTATGGAACCGAATTATTTATTAATAAAGTTAAAGGACAATTTACAGGTTGGATAGGGTATACACTTAGTTGGACTTGGAGACAATTTAAAGACTTAAACAATGGGCTTCAATTTCCAAGTAGATATGATAGAAGAAACGATATTTCTATTGTAGGAAATTATGAATTGAATAAAAAGTGGAAATTTTCTACAGTATTTGTTTATGGAACAGGAAGTGCAATTTCAGTTCCAGAAAGATTTTATTTTATCAATGGAACTTTGTCTCAGCAATTTAGTAGTATAAATTCTTATAGAATGAATGCATACCATCGTTTGGATCTAGCAGCAACCTACACACCTACACATAAAAAACAGAGAAAGTACACTGATAATTGGGTATTTAGTATTTACAATGTGTACAATAGATTAAATCCCTATTTCATTTATTTTGATCAGGAAGGTGCAGCATCACAAGGCAATTTAAATGTATCTGCAAAACAAGTTTCTTTATTTCCAATTTTACCTTCAGTTACTTGGAATGTAAAATTTTGATGACTATTGTTTTGGTAAATATTGAATCACCACTTTGGCATTTTTTTCTTCATTAGAAGCAAGAAAAACCTCATATCGTTTTTTTCCAGCAGTTATAACCATTAGAGCAGTATTAGGCGGTATTTCGCCTAAATTTTCTGCAACAATTACCAATTCATGTAAATCGTCGGTTGAACTGTTTTTAATTTTAAATGAAATAGGACTTGAAGATAATCTTCCATTTTTTACCATCAATATATTATTGTGGTAAACAGATATCGTATCATTATCAATGGTGCCATTATCAAATAAGTCTACTTCAATGTATTCTTCGTCAGTTATAATTGTTTTCACTAAATTATTTTCCCTTTCTTTTAGCACTTTAGGAACTGGAACTTTTCTATTTTCTGGCACAATGGCATCAGCAGGTGGTTTTGTAATGGTTGCTAATGGCTCTTCGCTTTTTATTACAGGATTCTCTTTTGGTGCAGCATCCAATATTTTAGGAGAACCGGATGAAGGTTGAATTTGCTTTTTTATGGGAGTGTTTGGAGGCGGGATTTTTTTTATAGGTACTTTAGTTGTAGCTAATGGAGGACTTGTTTTTTTTGAAATTATTTTTGTTGGTGTGCTATCTTTTTCAGTATTCTTTAGAAAATCTTCTTTTTTAAAATCTGAAACAGGTACCTTTTCTAAATATACTTTGCCACTACCACAGTCTCCTTTATCTTTTAAATTGGTTGAAATAAAAGTTCCTTGAAATACCTCAAGCTTTCCTACTTTACTATAATCCAAATAACAAGTCATTAAACAAGGTTCACTTTTATCACCCACTTTTAGGTCTACCAAATCGGTTTCTTTTAATAAAAGTGTTTTTGATTTTACATTGTAAATACCTTGTAAATTGGCTTTTCCATAAAATACAGTAGTCTTATAAGAGAAGGTAACACCTTTAATTCCATTATTAGCCAATTGGTTTATTTGAATTTCATATTTATACATTTCTTCCTTTGCACCCTCTTTATATACTCCACTGGAAGAACTAAAATAGCCTCTCCATATACCTGTAACTTTTTGAGCGGGTAACTGAAAAAGTAAAACCAATAAAGCAATCAGGGTAAAAATTAGCTTCATAATACAAAACTAACAAGAACAAAGGGATTGAAGTTGATAAAAAACGTTAAAGGTTTTCACGTATTTCTTACCTTCACCAACTTAATTAATAGAGATATAATAAAAGTATGATCAATATCAGTTTCCCAGATGGAGCAGTAAGGCAGTATGAATCAGGTACATCCCCATTAGATATAGCCAAATCTATAAGTGAGGGTTTAGCAAGAAAAGTATTAGTTGCTCGTGTTAATAATGTGGTTGTTGATGCTACCAGATCCATCAAAACAGATGCTTCTATAAACTTTCTAACTTGGGATAATCCAGAAGGTAAAAATACTTTTTGGCATTCAACAGCCCATTTAATGGCTGAAGCTATTGAAGGCATTTTTCCTGGTGTGAAATTCTGGGTTGGCCCTGCATTGGAAAAAGGGTTTTACTATGATATGGATCTAGGAGATCGTAAAATTACTGAAGAAGATTTATTGGCTATTGAAAAAAAAATGAATGAGTTGGCCAAAAAGAATAATGCATTTCTACGAATAGAAAAATCAAAACAAGAAGCAATTAATTATTTTGATCAAAAAGGGGATGAGTATAAATTAGACTTGTTAACCAATTTAAAAGATGGCGAGATCACTCTATATCAGCAAGGTGCATTTACTGATTTGTGTAGAGGACCACATATACCTCATACAGGATTTATTAAAGCTGTTAAACTTACTAATATTGCCGGAGCTTATTGGAAAGGAGATGAAAAAAACAAAATGCTTACTCGTTTATATGGAGTCAGTTTTCCAGCTCAAAAAGAGTTGGATGAATATTTATTGTTACTGGAAGAAGCTAAGAAACGAGATCATAGAAAGCTTGGGAAAGAGTTGGGCATTTATACAATGAATGATGATATCGGTCAAGGACTAATACTTTGGATGCCTAATGGAACAGTAATTATTGAGGAGTTAGAAAAATTAGCAAAAGAAACTGAAAACGAGGCCGGCTATAAGCGAGTGGTGACGCCACATATAGCCAAAGAGAATTTATATTTAACAAGTGGACACTTGCCTTATTATGCAGATAGCATGTTTCCTCCAATGGAAATTGATGGTGAAAAATTTTATCTCAAGGCTATGAATTGTCCGCATCACCACAAAATATTTGATGCGGAACCAAAGAGTTATCGGGATATGCCATATCGAATTGCTGAGTATGGAACTTGTTATCGATATGAACAAAGTGGAGAATTATTTGGTTTGATGCGAGTACGTTGTTTGCATATGAATGATGCACATATTTATTGTACAAAGGAACAATTCATGGAGGAGTTCAAAGCCGTGAATGATATGTACGTTAAGTATTTCAAAATCTTCGGTATTGATAAATATGTAATGCGATTGAGTTTGCATGATCCTGAAAAACTAGGAGAGAAATACGTTAATGAACCAGCATTATGGCTAGAAACAGAAGAATTGGTTAGAAATGTTTTAATAGAAACAGGCGTACCTTTTGTAGAAGTTAAAGGCGAAGGTGCATTTTACGGACCAAAAATTGATGTTCAAATTTGGAGTACCATTGGCAGAGAGTTTACCTTAGCTACCAATCAAGTTGATTTTGCACAACCTAGAAGTTTTAATTTATCGTTTACAAATAAAGACAATGAACCAGAAATTCCGCTAATTATTCACCGAGCACCTTTAGGAACCCATGAGCGATTCATTGGATTTCTTTTAGAACATTATGCTGGTAAATTCCCTGTATGGATTGCACCGCTTCAAGTAAAGATTCTACCAATTAGCGATAAATTTCTGCCTTATGCAACTGAAGTGATGAAAAAACTAAAAAAAGTTGGGGTAAGGGTAGAAGTAGATGATAGAAGTGAAAAAATTGGTAAAAAAATCAGAGATACAGAATTGATGAAAGTGCCATATATGCTAGTGATTGGGGAGAAAGAGATGAACGAAAATCAGGTATCTGTTCGACGTCAGGGTAAAGGAGATTTGGGAACTATTGCTGCAGAAGGCTTTATTCAACAAATTTTAGAAGAAATTGTAAATCGTAAATCAGGCGAATAGCCTAAAATAGGCATATCTTTATCATAATTTATAAACCAAACAAGTTTTAATGGCATTACCACCAAGAGGCGGAGGAAGATTTAATCCACGATTTAACAGGCAGCCTGAGCCGGAACACAGAATTAATGACAGAATTAGGGTACCCCAAATTCGTTTAGTAGGAGACAATGTAGAAGTAGGTATTTATTCTACTCAAGATGCATTGAAAATTGCACAAGAACAGGAATTAGATCTGGTTGAAATTTCCCCAACTGCAGATCCCCCAGTTTGCAAAGTTATAGATTACAAAAAATTTCTATACGAAAAGAAGAAGAAAGAAAAGGAAATGAAAGCCAATTCTAAGCAAAGTGAAATCAAAGAGATTCGCTTTACGCCTAGTACAGACGATCATGACTTTAATTTCAAAGCAAAACATGCTGAAAATTTCTTGAAAGATGGAAATAAAGTGAAGGCATATGTTCAATTTAAAGGTCGTGCTATTATGTTTCAGGACAGGGGTCAATTACTGTTGCTAAAATTCGCAGAAAGATTAGGCGAAGCTGGTATATTAGAAAGCATGCCAAAACTAGAAGGAAAGCGAATGTTTGCCATTTTTACCCCAAAAACAGGCAAGAAGAAATAGTTATTAGGTTATTGGTTGATAGAAGAGCCGGAGGATACTTACTAATAACCCAATAACAGACAACTAATTTTGCCATTTCATGGCAAAATATTACCTTTGCAAACCAAAATTTTCCCGTAAGGCCAAAACAAGTGTTCTCCCAGTGGAGGGCCGCCAGCAGGGTGTAATCTTAAAAAGATTATTTAAATGCCAAAAGTAAAGACAAACTCTAGCGCTAAAAAGCGTTTTAAAGTTACCGGAACCGGAGAAATCAGTTTCCAAAAAGCCTTCAAGCGACACATCCTTACCAAAAAATCAACCAAGCGCAAGCGTGCTTTAAGAAAGAAAGGTATTGTTGGATCAACTAACAAGGATTTCGTTTTACGCTTATTACGCCTAAAGGGTTAATACGCCGCTTTTCAAACAGATTATTTATCACGGTTAGTCCAGCTAACTTTAAAACATTTCATTATGCCACGTTCAAAAAATGCAGTTGCATCAAGAGCAAGGAGAAAAAAAATTCTCGATCAAGCAAAAGGTTTCTACGGAAAACGTAAAAACGTTTATACTGTTGCCAAAAACGTACTAGAAAAAGGACTCACATATAGTTATGTAGGCCGTAAATTAAAAAAGCGCGAATACCGTCAATTGTGGATTGCACGTATTAACGCTGCAGTTAGAGAAGAGGGAATGACTTATAGTCAATTCATCAATAAACTAAGTGTAAAAGGGATTGAATTAAACCGTAAGGTCTTAGCCGATTTAGCAATGAACGAGCCAGCTAGTTTCAAAGCTTTGGTAGCTTCAGTAAAATAATCTTTATAATATAATTTTCAATAAAACCGGCTGCATTTGCTCCGGTTTTTTTATTTCCACTTTCCGTCACAAGCACTATTTTTGCCATCTAAAAGGAAAATTTCGGAATGAATAATACCTACACCTCTCTGGTAAACCAGACCTTTCACTTTCCCCAAGAAGGATTTGATGTTAGTGATGAAGGATACCTTCAGTTCAATGAAGTTGATATCAAAAAACTAATTGATAAACACGGTACACCCCTTAAATTAACTTACCTGCCAAAAATTGGTATGCAAATTAATAAAGCTAAAAACCTGTTTGCCAATGCTTTTAAAAAGCACAAATACGAAGGTGAATATTTTTATTGTTATTGTACAAAGAGTTCTCATTTCTCTTTTATTGTTGAAGAAACTTTGAAGCACAATATTCATTTAGAAACATCATATGCTTATGATATTGAAATTATCAATAAACTATACCAACGTAGAAAAATAAATAAAGAAACTTTTATTATTTGCAATGGGTATAAACAGAAAAATTATACTTCAAGAATTGCTAAACTAATTAATTCTGGCTTTAAAAATGTAGTTCCAATTCTTGATAATAAAGAAGAATTACAAGCATACAAAAGAAGTGTAAGATCTGCAACTCCATTTTCAGTTGGTATTAGAGTGGCTGCTGAAGAGGAACCTAATTTTCCGTTTTATACATCTCGTTTAGGAATTAGAACAAAAGATATTTTGGAATTTTATGTTGATGAAATTGAGGGATACGAGGATAAATTTCAATTAAAAATGTTGCATATATTTTTAAATAAGGGAATTAAAGATGATATTTATTATTGGAGTGAATTGAATAAAATTATTAACCTTTACTGTCAACTAAAAAAGATTTGTCCTGAATTAGATTCGATCAATATTGGGGGAGGCTTTCCTATTAAGCATTCATTGGGTTTTGAATACGACTACCAATTCATGATTAATGAAATAGTGGGTAATATTAAAAAAGCTTGCAAAAAAGCGAAAGTGCCCATGCCTAATATTTACACTGAGTTCGGAAGTTTTACAGTAGGAGAGAGTATGGCTCATATTTATAGTGTAATTGGAGAGAAAATTCAAAATGATAGAGAGTGTTGGTATATGATTGATTCTTCTTTTATCACTACTTTACCTGATACTTGGGGTATAGGCGAAAAGTTTCTAATGCTTCCAATTAATAAATGGGACAATGAATACCAGCGAGTTGTTCTTGGTGGAATTACTTGCGATAGTCATGACTACTACGATTCAGAGGAACATATTAATGAAGTGTTTCTGCCAAAAATAAAAACCACAGATAAAAAAGAAGAAGCAAGTAACAAAGAACCACTTTATGTTGGGTTCTTTCATACAGGTGCATATCAAGATCAGATCAGCGGATATGGAGGAATCAAACATTGTCTTATTCCTTCACCTAAACATGTTATCATTGAAAAAGATAAAACAGGAAAATTAATTGATTGGGTATATGCTAAGGAACAGACCGCGCAGAGTATGCTAAAGATTCTTGGATACCTTAGGTAGAATTAAGAAGTAAGAATTAAGAAAGAAGAAAGAAGAATTATTGGTTATTGAGTAATTAGTTAAATAAGTACAACATTGCGAATGAAAAAGATTGCTCCAATTATGTTAGTCTTGTTACTCAACAGTTCTGCTTCATTTTCTCAATTGGCTACTGATTCGGTGAAGGCAACTATTAGCCGACTTTTTGAAGCAATGTTAGAAGCCAATGGAAGCAAATTGCAATCTTGTTTTACGGAGAGTGCTTTTCTTCAAACGATTACTCAAGATAAAACTGGCAAGGACATTGTTAAAAATGATGAGGTTGCCAGTTTTGTAAAACAAATCAGTAGTATTCCCAAAGGATTAGCTGACGAAAGAATTGTATTTGGGGTTGTTAAGGTTGATGGACCTCTTGCTATTGTATGGGCGCCTTACCAATTTTTTAGAAATGGGGTATTTAGTCATTGTGGGGTAAACTCTTTTCAACTAGTGCGTTTGCGTAACGAATGGAAAATTCAATACTTAATCGATACCAGACGCAAAGGAAATTGTGCAGAATAAATTATGCTGTTTCCTCTAGTTCGTGAATATAATTTTTTAATGCTTTCACATAGTTTCCATAAAGTTTTTTTAAATACCATTTGGTGAAATAATACACACCAACAGATAAAGCCGACATATACAATATTGCAAATAGCCATACTACGCTAATGGTTGGTTTATATTGAAAAATAAGTTGATCAATTGAATCAATTGGATGTTTTTCGTTGAATCCCAGTATAAAGGCGAAAATGAAACAAATGGGTATTAACGCCATAGTAAATTGAAGATTCCTTTTCATAAATTCCTCAAGTAATTGAACAATTGATTGTAAATTATTTTTTACTGAAAAATTATTGGAACTAATTTGATTGGTTTTTCGTAATAAATAGAAAATAATTATTATGTATGGAATAAATACAATGGTAAAAAAAGAAAAGTAAATTTGTATAGATGCGTATTTACTTGATATTCCTAAATAACCAAATACAAAAGTAGCTACAATACATGTAATCATTTCAAACCATAAACTTTTTCTAATCTTTGCAATAACAGGATTTGCTTTTTTACTTAGTAATTCAGCAATATCCTCCTCTGTTCTATATAAATGATCTGTAGCTAATTGCTGATTTAATATGTCTTTAAATTCTTCCAATTCCATATCCATTAATTTAATGAGTTGTAAAATGCTTTTTAGTTTGCTCCTTTAACTTCAACTTTATCCTATTCATTTTCACAGCAATATTATTCTGGGTAATTCCAATCACTTCGCTAATCTGATTATAATTATAGTCTCCCAGATATAGAATTACAATGGCTTTGTCAATTTTCGATAATTCGGCAATTGCCAAATACATGGCTTTTGTTTTTTCTTCTATCTGATCAAAACTGCCTTCTGATACTTCTGGTAGTACTTCTACATTAATTTCAATTTTTTTCTTTTCCTTTCTAAAAAATGTAATGGCTGTATTTAAGGCAACCCTATAAAGCCATGTTGAAAATTTAGAATCCCCTCTAAAATTTCCATAAGCCTTCCAAGCTTGTAAAGTAATTTCTTGAAAAAGATCTTCCCTGTCTGCATGAGATTGCATATACAAATTGCATATTTTGTATATGATTTTTTGATGATCTTTTAGAAGCCTAATAAATTCTTGCTCTGCAGTCATCTGCGAATATTAGTAATTAATTGCTTTGATTTGATATCCTTCCTTTCTTAATAAATTCAATACTCCGGTTTCACCGCCTAAATGCCCAGCCCCAACTGCAAAGAAACTAGATTGTTGATTAATTGCTTTCGTAATTAAGGGTATCCATTTTTGATTTCGTTTAATTAGCAGTTCTTGCTCGAATTGATCATCAGCCCCATTTTGTTTCATATACCTATATAAACTATCCATATTTCTTGTTTGATATATATCAATCATTTTACGCATTTCAATCTTAGTACTATCAAAGTTGAAGATCATTTTTTTTAATGAATTTATTTGGGAATCCAGGGGTTGTGTATCAATTGCATTCATTTGATCCGCAATTGTTTCAAGGCCAAAAACGGGTATTTTCTGTTTATTAACTACATTCAAAAACATTGTTTCCGGTTGAATTTTTTCTGTACAGGGAATTGTATTAAGTATCAATAAGCTCATGCTCATAAATGGTTTTACATTATTTAGCATATTCATATCCATCCCGGTAATTTCTTTAAATTTTATTGATGCTTTATCAAATTCCAACTTACCCATTAATCCTTCAAGGGTTTGATCTTTCATAATTAAACTTATAGCCATTTCAGTTTGCCAGTTGGGTTTACTTAAATCAATTTCGCCAAAAAATTGTTCTGTACTTATTAGTTTTTCATTTAAAATTGAACCAATACTAAAATCGGAAGCACACATTAAATGAAATGTTCCAAATATATAAGATGGCTTTGAAAGGGTTTTCCCACTAATCTCCCATAATAAAGAAGAGGCTTCTTTTTGTTGAGCAATTACAATTGATTGCGTAATTGGTATAAAAAACAGGCAAATGAGTAAATTTTTCATTATTTGTAATTAGTATTAAAAAATGCTAAATTATTACAAAAAAATGCCCCGAAAATTATCCGGGGCAAAACCTACCAAACTATACCCAACTATATTAATTGATGGAAATCTGTTTAGTGCTAGATGTTGTTATCGCTTTTTTAGGAAGTAATAGCTGTAATACACCATTTTCATATTTTGCTTCTATGGCTTCTGCATTGATGTTTTCATCCAAGCTAAAACTTCTTTTAAAACTCCGATAGGAAAATTCTCTCCTGATAGTTTTAAAATTGGTTGCTTCTTTTTCGTTATTTTTTTCGTAACCAATGCTTAGAATTCCCTTTTCTACATTTATAACAAAATCTGATTTAATCCTGCCAGGTGCGTTAAGAGATAAATGATAAGCATCATCTGTTTCAATGATGTTTACACTTGCTGTTGGGTATCCTGTAGGAGCATCTTTTCCCCATGTTGCCGGAAATGAATTCATTAATTCATTGAAAACTGTTTGATGTTGTTGCTTTAGGAATGTCATTTTATTTTATTTTAAGGTTTTTAATAAGAAGAAAAGTTCCAAATCTTATACCATTTCATTTATTACCAAATGGATTGACAAAAAGGGCTAGTTTTTTAAATTTATGATGACATAATGTCATTTAATTAAATTATCGGCAGACAATTAGTCTTGTTCATAAGTCCAATTTTTCCATTTCACTGATTTTTGTATCTTTGCAAAGCAAATAAAGAGAATTATGTATCCAGCAGAAATTGTGTTGCCAATGAAGGCAGAGTTAACAGATGAAGGATTTAATGAATTATTATCAGCTACTGAGGTTGATACTACATTGAATATGGATGGAACAACCTTGGTTGTTATAAATTCAGTATGTGGATGTGCTGC
>JANOQC010000235.1:0-6099 GCA_031422175.1 Sphingobacteriia bacterium
GAACCGATAAAGGTGCTTTCTGGGTTTCAAAAAATGATGGAGCCGATTGGAAAGAATTTTCTACTGGAATTGCCAATAATTATATCAGAAGTATTTGCCCTTCTCAATTCAAAAATGGGAGGGTATATATGTGTATGACAGGAATAAATGTTGATGACTTACATAGTTATGTTTATGTTTCTGAAGACTACGGCGAAAATTGGAATAAAATAGAAAATGGGATGCCCGACGAACCAGTAAATGTAATTGTTGAAGATCCTACTAATGAAAATATTTTATATGTAGGAGGATTAAGAGGCGTTTATATATCTATTAATAGAGGAAATAGTTGGGCATATTTAGGAAAGGGTATGCCACAAACAGCTATTGCTGATATGGAGATTCATATACCTACTATGGATCTTGTTGTAGCAACCCATGGTAGGGGTATTTATAGAACAAACCTCAAACCAATTCAAAAAATGTTAACCCAAAAAGTTTGGAATACCAACGATACTTTTTTTGAAATGGATATTTTAAAAAGACCTTGGTTTAATTCTAATGGCAAAGATCCAGACTACAGAACAGTGGAGAAAGCAACAATCTCTTTTTGGATGAAGGAAGCTAAACCAGTAGTAATTTCAATAAGTGATAAAACGAATAAAGAAATTTGGTCAATAAATATAAAAGGAGAAGCAGGCTTTAATCAATTTCGATGGGATTTGATACTCACAAAAAGAAGCAGTGATGAGCCCTATTTTGTAAATTATAATCAATTTATTGCCGCAGGGGAATATACAATAACTGTAATATTAGGTAATGTGAAATATGATCAACCATTGATTGTTGAAAATGGAAAATCGCCTTATATTAATAAATAATAAGTATATGCAGGAATGTTTAATTATGAAAGCTAATTGTTTTGTTATGGAGCTTCATTGCTAGCTTTCTTCCAACTCTTCAATTGTCTTCCTCGCGTTCGCTAACCGGATGGCTTTGTTTTTCTCCACCAACTTTTTTGTAGTCCAATGTTCTAATCGATGGTGCAAGGGAATAATCAAAGAAGCGATGGCCACCAATGCCATTAACATTAATACGGGAGAATGATGGGTAATGCTTTCTAAAAAAGGATGAATCAGCAGGTTGATGAATTCAAAAACCACCAACAAAACCAGCACACTTAAAAACTCCACTACTTTATGGCTTACCAAAATACTTCTGCTAAGCAATAAGAATAAAATAATGGCAGTTAAAATAGCAATAGCTGTGATGGCGAGTTGGATGTTGTGGCTTCTTTCTTCTGCTTGTTTATGCAGTTCGGTTTGTCTTTCTTGTTCTTTTAAGTTTTGTTCAAAACTAATGCTTTCAATGACAGAAGATTTGTTTCTGTTATACAATCTATCTTTAGCAAGATCATATAGATTTCGATAATAATAAGCACTATCTATTTTATTTTGCAAAAAATAAGCTTCGGCAATCAACTTCCTTGAATCAACAACTCCTTTCAAATAATCAATTTTACTTGAAGTTATTAATGCCATCTTAGCATATTTAAGAGTGGAATCATTATTGTTTAACCCAGCACTACTGTTAGCAATACCTAAATATAAACTTGCTATAATTCGATAGTTAAATCTAGAAACTTTCCCCATATTAGCAATTCTTTGTAAAGCAAGATGGAAGAAGTCTTTTGCTAATTGATAATTCCCTAATCTATTATGAACAATACCAAGACTAAATTCAGAAAAAAGAATACTCGCTTTTGATTTTGGTTTTAATGCATATTCATAACTAATATTAGCATAATAAAGTGCAGAATCTAACTGATCATTTTGTGCGTAAACAAATCCTAAATTTCCACTTGATGCATAAATACCATAATTATACTGCTTTAATTTTGCTATATTATAACTTTTCAAATAATAATTAATTGCTTTTCTATAATCACCATATTCTTTGTGAGCATTACCAATTCCTGTATAAGTAATAGAGATACTGTTGCTATCTTTTGAATTTTCAAAAACACCTAATCCTTTAAATTGTAGTTGTAAAGAGCTATCTATTTTTCCTTGCTCAAAAAATCGTTCAGATAATCTTCTGGCGGCAACATTCCACTGTAGTTGGCTATTGTGCAACTCACCTGCTAAGTCAAATAATTTTTGTGCATAATAGAACACGCTATCATTTTCTAAGGTTTTGCTATAAATATTAAGCAAACTATCCAATGCAGCCAATGTGATTGTATCCTTTTTATTTTGTGCAACAATGTTTTTCCATAAGTGCACATTAGCATCTTGGGCAAAAGATGACAGTACAAAAAATAAGGATATAAAAATGAGGCTACTTTTTTTCATAAAATCAGGTTATAGGTTTTTCTAACTCCTCAATGGTCTTCTTGGCATTCGCCAAACGAATGGCTATGTTTTTCTCCACCAATATTTTGGTGGTCCAATGCTCTAATCGATGGTGCAAGGGAATAATCAAAGAAGCGATGGCCACCAATGCCAATAACATTAATACAGGAGAATGATGGGTAATGCTTTCTAAAAAAGGATGAATCAGCAGGTTGATGAATTCAAAAACCACTAATAAAACGAGTACACTTAAAAACTCTACTACTTTATGGCTTACCAAAATACTTCTGCTGAGCAATAAAAATAAAATGATAGCAGTTAAAATTGCAATAGCAGTGATAGCGAGTTGGAGGTTGTGTGCTCTTTCTTCTTTTTGTTGTTGAAGTTCGGCCTGTTGTTCTTGTTCTTTTAATTTTTGTTCAAATGTAATACTCTCAATTGCTGAAGATTTGTCTCTGTTATACAAACTATCATTTGCAGCTATATAAAGTTTTTGGTATTGCAATATTTGGTAAATTTTTTTTCTTATCATATAAATCAGCAAGTAGTTGATAGGCCTCTTTCAACCCTTTTAAATAGCCTAATTTTTCAGATACTCTTACTGCGTTCTTTGCATTATAAATTGAAGAGTCGATATTATTTAAAGTTGTAAAACAGTTAGCCAAACCTAAATAAGCCCATACAGTTGGTCTGTGACCGTAAACAGTATCCCTGTATTGCAAAAGTTTATTGAGTGCAGATTGATAATATGCTTTGGCAATGGCATAATTTCCGAACTTGTAATGAATATTGGCTAAATAACATTCAATACCAGGCATTAAAGTACCTTTTTTATTCTTCAAATCTAACGAATAAGCTTGTTGCTCAAAATATAGTGCTGAATCTAATTGGTTTAATTGAGCGAAGGCATATCCTAAATTTTGAGCAGCAATCTCAATGGAGAATTGATCTCCACATTTCATTGCATTCTTAAAAGATTTTCTATAATAATAAAGTGCTTTAGTATAGTCACCATATTCTTTATGCGAATTTCCTATTGAAGCATATCCTCTGGCAATTGACACACAATTACCCAATTCCTCAGCCAAAGCTAAAGCTTGCCATTGTTCTTTTAATGCTTCAGCTGTTTTTCCCTTTGTAAAATGGCCTTCGGCACTTAGCCTTAATGCCGAAATGATGTATTGCTTATTGTTTAAAAATTCAGCTAAGGCTTTCATTCGCCCTATATAATAAATACCAGAATCTGTTCTGTGAGAACCATACCAATTACATAAGCTGTCAATTACAATAAGTGTAGCGGTGTCCTTTTTCCCCATGTTAACAATAGTTTTCCATTGTTCTACTTTTGATTTTTGCGCAAAAGAAGTACCTGTGAAAAAAAAGAGTGTAAAGATTAGGTAAATTTTTTTCATGAGAATGAATCTTATGTAATGCAAATGTTTGTTTTTAAAGCTTTTCTGTTTTCATAGTAATGAAATGAATGAGGGTGTACTTTAATATATTTAATGGTACTTATTTAGGTTTTAATTAAATGTATTTGATTTTTTCAATTAAATCCATGAAATAGTTTGCCGACCAGATTTCTAACTTCTTATTATCTGGTATAAACCGAATTATATCTGATTTAATATAATCAAAAGAAACGCTGTCTATTTTATCATGGATGAGTAGCTTGAATTCGTCATTTGAAATTGATTTCTTTAGCCAATCTCCGCTTTCAATGGCACGAGCAAGAAAATGATCAAGATGGATAGGAACCCCATTTTGTATATACCATTCCAAATCATACCAATCCCTACCCTTCACCCGCGTTTTCCATTTCCTAAATAAAAGGGCATGCATTTTACCTGCAAATAAATCTGGCTGTTTAAAACATTTAACATAAAAGGAAAATGGTTTGACTAACAATTTTTCTTCTGTTTCAAAACCAAGTGGAGGAGCAGTATCAACTTCTAATTTAATTTTTATGCTAGGTCTTAAACCTATTCCTTCTTGCGGTATGATACCTTCTAATTCAAGTTCATTCCAAACTGTTGCTGATTTTAAAAAAGCAGAGTCAATTGTAGAAGAATTAGTTTTCATTTTTTCTTTAATACTAATATTTATGCCTAATGCATTAAACTCTGTATGGATTGCCGCAAAATAGGGCTCCAAAGAAAAATCGGTTTTTTTTTCAAGTAAGGAAAAATCAAGATCTTCAGAAAATCGGTCCAATCCATAAAATACACGCAATGCTGTTCCACCATAAAATGCAGCTTTTTCAAAAAACCCACTTCTTTGCAAACCTGCCAATGTAATCTCCTGCATTATTTCGCGAAGCGCTTGTTCGGCATCATCCTGCGTTTTAGGCTGGTATTCTTCTAACCATTGCTTAATCATAAATTTTTCAATGTTTTTACAAGTAGTACTAAACTATTTTTTTTCGGGGCATCTATAATCCATTTGCTGATTTCTTGATGATTTAAATTTCGCAACAAATCTTTTTCAATTCTTTGATTTTCTATTAGCCACTCTTTTACTTGTGTAGTGCTTCTCAATAAAATTCCCGCAGTGGTAATTATTTTATCGCAGATGGCTTTTTCTGGGGACGCCATTAATACACTTTGTTTTTCCGTTAATTTAACACGCTGAATGCCAAATGAAAAATAAGGCAAAACAATATTGGTATAACTAAACCTTCCAACTGGTGTCTGATAGATGGTAGATTTTTGGGTAGTGATAGAGCTAATTTCATAAACCCTTTCAGGAATTAAGCCCCAATATGACAATGCCGTTTCCATAGAAACATAACTTGGCCCTGAAAGATGATTGGCCAATAAAAAATTAGATGGCAAGGCAAGATTCAAATGAGGACCTGGTACATAAATACCTCTTTTTATTCTAACCAATTTAGCTTCGGATACTAAATGGCTTATTTTATCGTAAGGGCGTTTATATTGTTTGAGTATTGCCAAAAGCGCCTGCATGTTTAATGGGCTTTCAGCATACTGCTTTATTGATTCTTGAAACTCCATAATATATTATTATGTAATATTTTATACAAATACTCGGAAAATGTTCGATTAAATAGTAAATTATTTACAAATATATGTAAATTTACATTAGTATAATCGGATTTTAATCGATTATCTATTCAATTTTTTACATAAAAAGGGACAAATTTATTCTCTTAGCTTTCTCCTAACTCTTCAATAGTCTTCTTTGCATTCGCCAAACGAATAGCTTTGTTTTTCTCCACTAATATTTTGGTAGTCCAATGTTCTAATCGATGATGCAATGGAATAATCAAAGAAGCGATGGCCACCAATGCCATTAACATCAATATTGGAGAATGATGGGTAATGCTTTCTAAAAAAGGATGAATCAGCAGGTTGATGAATTCAAAAACCACCAATAAAACCAATACACTTAAAAACTCTACTACTTTATGGCTTACTAAAATACTTCTGCTGAGTAATAAGAATAAAATGATGGCAGATAAAATCGCAATGGCGGTGAAGGCGAGTTGGATATTGTGGTTGCGGGATGCATTATCTTCTACTTTGGCTTTTTCCTGTTCCTTTTAGCTTTGCTCCTCCTCAAATTTGGCTACTTGTAATTGGGCCACTTTATTGGTGCTATTGAGACTGTCATTTGCTATTATGTAAAAATTCATGTACTTAGCGGCACTATCGTTATTACCTTTTTTATAATAGTAGTCATATATACGTTTAGAGGCATTCATTTTTACTACAAATAATTCCCTAGGTGCATATTCAAATGGTTT
>JANOQC010000236.1:0-22725 GCA_031422175.1 Sphingobacteriia bacterium
TTAATTTTTCCTTCTTGAACCAAAACAGGTCCCCCTCCAATAGCCGTTTTCACCTTCCATTTTTTAAAATCACCAATAGTATTTGCCATTGCTTTGGTGAAACTTTTAGAAGAATCTTTAATGGCATTGATTGGTTTTTGGAGAACAATTGGATATTTAGTCAACGAATCGGTATAGGACCAAACAATATCCGCTTTGCCTGATTTAGAAATACCAATAGCACTTCCGAAAGGGTGCCGATAAGTCAATGTATCTCTCCCCTTTCCTACAATAGTGTGCAAATTATAAGCTAGCATTTTACCGTCTTTCACCACCATATTTAAATTACTGTTGTTTATAAATTCAAAGAAAGTTGCATTCACTACCAACAATGGATTGGATTCTTTTGTGAAATATTCAGTTGGTGTAAATCTTTTTCCATTTCCTACTTGAGTAGTAAAATTCAATGAAGGATCTTTTAAATTAGCGCTAACATAGAAAGCCCGATTGGGTTTTCCGTCAATTGAATCATTGGAAAAATACACATGAACTCCATTGGGTAAAGGTTGGTATAAAGTATCTACATTTATCCAGTTCAATTGTGCTAAACCAACTATTGGTGTAAATAAAAAAAGCAATATTGAAGCTCGCATGATTATTGAGGCAACATTTTCCGAAGATCAATAATTACTTGTGTTTGCTCCGTTAAATTAATCAATCCTCTTGAAGGTCTGTCTAGATCCAATATCACAAATACTACCAATAATGAAAGTATTACAAATCCAATGATGGAAATAAAATTAACTCTTTTGTTGACCGGAATTGAAAAGCCAATTAAAAAACTACAAGACAAAATCATTAAAAACAATAACCATAAAATAATATCAGGCACTCTTGCTTTTAATGCAGACTCCCTTGTAGTAACGATATCAATCATTGCATTCAATGCAGGGATCATTTGCATAGTAGGAATATAATAGTCTTTGTTTTTAGATAATTCCACTGCATGATTCCAAATAAGTTGACTTATACTATCTGAACTTTCTTTGGTTCTAACTTTCAAGGATTGATCAAATCCTACTTGATAGTTGCTTATTCGAGCTTCGATATATTGTTTGAAATAAGTTCTAAATAAAGTTTTAGCAGAATCACTTGGATATAAATCAACTCGTAGATAAGCTGTACCGATTGCATTGGCTTCCTCTGTAATTACCATTCGCTTACTATCAAAACGACTACCTGCCATTCCAAAAGTAAAAGCCATAATTAAACCCAACAATCCAAATAGAGCTCCTTCAACAGCACCTATTCCGTCATCGCTTAAACTTGTTTTGATGTGAAGGAAATAACCAGCGCCAATAAGTAATAACATGGCAATGAACAAGAATAAACACAGTAAAGTAGCATCAGTATTATAAATGAAAGAGGTTTCCATAATTTTAATTTTACTCTAAATCTTTAGGAAGCATCATTTTTAAATCTACAATTCTATCATATTGAAGATCTAAATTAATGAAACCACGTTTAGGTCTGTCCAAATCTAAGATTATATATATTACCACTCCAGTAAATAAAATAAAACTCATAACTGGTAACCAATTAACTCGTTTGTTTTTTGGAAATGAAAACCCTGCAAATAAACTACAAGACAAGGCAAAAATAATTAACAACCAAATGATTGAATCTGGAACTGTTGAACTTTCTGAATTAAATCAACTTGTAATAGATTCATTCACTTTAATTAAAGCAGCTACCATTTGATATGCCGCATAATTGTATTCAGGAATTTTAGCTAAATCATTGGCTTGGAAAATTAATTTTCTTACTACTTTATAAGAAGCAATTCGAGCCAGATCGTATGCTGGATCAACCACTCGAGTAACATTGGTTTTAATTCGTTGATCCAATAAATTACGAAAGTCTACATAAAAAGCATGTTTGATAGAATCATTGGCTATTCCTTCTACACGCAACATCGCTCCTGCAATATTATTTACTTCTTCTATAATTATTGTTCTACGATTATCAAATCTAGAAGCTGACATCCCAAAAGTAAAAGCCAATATCAAACCCAATAAACCATAGCTAGACCCTTCAATTGAACCCATGGTCTCGTATTCTCTGCTACTTTTTAAACGCAAATAATGGCCAATTTTAACCATAATAAACATACTAAACATCAAGACTAATGATAGTACCATTGCATCGGTGCTATAAATAATGGATCTAACAACCAAAAGCATAGAATTTTAATTTTTAATTAAACCATTTTTTCATTCATCCATTTGTTTTTTCCGTAACCGGGAATAACATGTTTTTCGCTGTGGTAGGAAGAACGTACCAAGGGGCCGCTTTCCACATAATCAAATCCAATATTGTATCCAATCTCTCTGAGTTCTGCAAATTCATCAGGGTGTACAAATCTTTGTACTTTTAAATGCTTCTTAGTTGGTTGTAAATATTGGCCGAGTGTTAGTACATCGGTGCCCACTTCTACTAAGTCTTTCATGGTTTGAATCACTTCTTCCTTGGTTTCACCTAACCCCAGCATGATACCAGTTTTGGTTCGCATACCCCCTTTTTTAAGTGTTTCCAACACTTCTAAACTTCTTCGGTATTTTGCTTGTATTCTTACTTGTTTGGTAATTCGCTCCACTGTTTCCATGTTGTGACTAACCACGTTTGGAGCTGCATCGATCACTCTTTGAATTTGGTCTTTAAAGCCCCTGAAATCAGGTATAAGGGTTTCTAATGTTGTATTAGGGTTGAGATTTTGTATTGCTTTGATTGTATTGTACCAAATAATGGACCCTCCATCTTTTAGTTCGTCTCTATCCACACTTGTAACTACAGCATGCTTTACTTTCATCAAATGAATGGCTTCAGCAACTCGTTGAGGTTCGTCCCAATCCACAGAACCCGGGCGGCCTGTTGCTACAGCACAAAATCCACAACTTCTTGTACACACATTACCTAATATCATGAATGTAGCAGTTCCTTCTCCCCAACATTCTCCCATATTGGGGCAATTACCACTTTCGCAAATTGTGTGCAATTTATGTGTATCAACTAAACCTCTCACATGCTTGTAACTTTCGCCCAATGGCAATTTAACCCTCAACCAATTGGGTTTTTTAAGTGGAGCTTCTTCGGTAAGTGAAATATTTATTGTAGTTATAACAGGTAGTTCTTGCATGTACTTTTAGTGTAAAATATATTGCAAATTTACATTACTTTCTTTTACCAAAAGTGATTGCTGCATAAGCATTGAAAAAGAAACTATTTTCTTTATTCAATAGTACAATGGGCATTTTTTGGGAATAAAATTCGGCATTTATCCCTATTTCAATGGCAGATAATACTTCATTATACCTCCCGTAATCAAATCTTAAAGCAGTTCTAACATGAGCACCTGGTACGTATTTTATTTCTCCAAAGCCTTTACCTAATCCACTTTTACCCAAAATTATGGTTGGATCTAAAAATAGCTTTTCATTGGCCGGTGTATACCGTATAGTTTCCCTTGCTCCATTGGTTGGATTCTGTATTTCTAGATAATAGGGTTTTAACATTCCCACAGTAAGACCTCCGCCATAAATTGCAGAAACTGCTACACCATTTTTATTCCCCTTGCCTCCGATCAATTTTTGTTGACCAAATCCAGCTTTAAAATAGTAAAAATTATTTTGCTTACCATAGATATAACTAGAAACAATGATAAATCCCTGAGAGGCAGAAATAGTAGGAACCCTTTCTTCTTTTACACTCTTGCGTTCTCCAAACTCAAGCCACCAAAGACTTGTTTTAGTAGTGGTTTTATATTTTCCTTTCTCGTATAAGAGACCCCAACCATCAGTATTGAGCTTTATAGCAAACGCACTTTGCTTATCAAAAATCAAAGCTCCCTCTTCTTCTTGTTTGATTAATTGGTTGATTTTTTCTTTTTTTTCTAATTTCTTTTGATACTTACTCGAAGCAGCTACCGGAACTGGACTTTGCTGCGCAATAATTATAGTACCAAAAAACAAAAAAAATACAAAAATTAGTTTCTTCACTTCCATGTGATTTGTTACGTGTAAATTTAGGTCAAAATTGATGCAATGACTTCACAAATTATTTATAATTCCGATTTAAGAACTACTGCCACCCATCTCCAAAGTGGAACCATTATAGAAACAGATGCTCCAACAGATAACCAAGGAAAGGGAGAAAGGTTTTCCCCAACCGATTTAATAGCTACTTCTTTGGCCACTTGTATGATTACCACAATGGGAATTAAAGCCCGTACCATGAATATTTTATTGGATGGTACAACTGCTGATGTAACCAAAATAATGGCTTCTGACCCTAGAAGAATCAGCAAAATAGTTGTACATATCCATTTTCCAAAAACACTCCTACTTGATGATAAAGAGAAATCCATTTTGGAAAATACTGCCCGTACTTGCCCAGTTGAAAGAACTTTACATCCTGATTGTGAACGCGAATTCAGTTTCAATTGGTAATCAGACCCCTTTTAAATGAAAATCGTTGCCTATTGGCTGGTATGAAATAAAGTTAAAGCCTGAACCACCGAGGATACTGGCAAACCCATTACATTGTAAAAATCGCCATTGATGGCTGCAATTCCAACAACTCCTATCCATTCTTGTATGGCATAAGCACCTGCTTTATCATATGGTTTGTAATGATCTACATAAAATTCAATCTGTTGCTTGGTAAGTGGATGAAACTGCACAAAAGTAGTAATTGAAAAACAATGTTCTTTTGCAGTATTCTTTAATACTACACCAGTAATTACTCGATGAGTTTGACCTGATAATTTACTGAGTATTGAAACAGCATCTGTTCTATCCGCAGGCTTATTGATTACCTGATCATTCAAAACTACAATGGTATCGGCGGCCAATACGATGGTGTCAGGTTCAATCTCTTTTTTATTTGCTAAAAAATCAATCACCGCATTTGCTTTTTTTAACGCAATATGAATCGGCACTTGAGCTACATCTAAATCGGAAGGGAAACTTTCATCTGTAGTTTGTACCACAATTTTAAATGGGATTTCAGCCCATTCTAATAGTAATTTTCTTCTTGGAGATTGTGAAGCAAGAATAATTTTCTTCATTCAACTATTATTGATAATACCTAAAAAACAACATCGATAAAATACCAGTAAACATAATTAGTTTAACCAATCTGCTAATTTGATGATAGTCTCCAGCATTTTTAGCATCATATAATTTCTTCAGTACTACAAACAATGGCAATACTATTAATACTATACAATACAATGCACTCAACCACCAACCCATTCCAAGTACATATAATTGTAAAATAATCAATGCAGCAATTAGTACAATAGTCCAAACTGCAACAAAAACTTTACTTGCATTAATACCCCATACAATGGGCATGGTTGTGCATCCATATTTTTGATCTCCAGAAATATCTTCCATGTCTTTAATTACTTCTCTAATTAAAGATATTACAAAAGCAAAAGAAGCATATAGAATCATTAGTCTAAAAAAACGAACACGTTGGTGTTGATCTACATCTATCAATGCAGCGTTCAAAGGAAACTTAGAAAAGAATAAAATTATAATTACCCAAGCAGTTAATAAAGAAATAAGGACATTGCCAATTAGCAATTTCTTTTTAAAAGTAGTTGAGTAAAACCAAAGTGCTAAGATTGCAGCTAAATTGGCTAGTACAAGATGCCAGAACTGATTCAATGGCAAGGCATAAGCGGTTAAATACAATCCCAATAAACTTAAAAGCATATGCCAGAAAATCACCCAACGTCTGCTGATGATTGCATTAACAACTACTTTACTAGGCTTATTAATTTGATCAATATTATGATCAAAATAATCATTGATAATATAACCAGCAGCTGCAATACAAACAGAGGCTATACTCAATGCGAAAAAATGAATCCGCGCATTTGAATCACTACTAATAAGTTCCGGATAAATTCTTTCATAAATACAATACTCAAATAATATTTGAGTGATGAGTATGAATTGAAGATTGGGCCATCTTACTAATCTAAAAAATGCATAAAATAATTTCACAGATTAGTTATTGAGCTTTTATTTGAAAATCATCATTCCAATCTCCACGAAGCTTTAAAACTTTTTCTATTACATCTCTAACACATCCTTCGCCACCTTTGTTAGCAGAAATATATTTTGAACATGATTTAATCTCTTCTACTGCATCGGAAGGGCAAGTAGCTAACCCTACAATTTGCATGCATTTTAAATCTGGAATATCATCACCCATAAATAAAAAGCAATTTGCATTGCTTTGGTGTTTTTTCATAAGCGATTGCAAGAGAGACAACTTATCTGTTACTTGCATATAAACCTCTGTGATGCCTAATTTAGTTAATCGGTCTTTTACTTCAGGAGAATAACCCCCAGAAATGATGGAAACCCTGTACCCTTTTTTAATAGCAAGTTGCAAAGCATAACCATCTTTGATATTCATTCTTCTTGCCATTAAACCTTCAGGCAAAATAAATAAAGTACCATCAGTTAGCACTCCATCAACATCAAAAACAAAATGGGTTATATGATTAAATTGATCTAACATTTATTAAAGTTACCTAAAGGAACATTCAAAAGGAAAATAAATACTTAGGACTGATTGTCTCTCCATTCGTAAACCCAGGCACTTTGAATCATTTCCAAATGTCCTTCCGTACTTTGCTCTTTGGTACCATCAAAATTTGGTATTGCTAAAATCCATGCTAATAAATCAGTAAATCGCACTCTATATATTTTGCCCTCATTAAATTCTGCTCCAAATCTTTCATACAATTTCATAGCAATATCTTCGTGATCGCTCCAATGGATGGGTGGCTCAAAATGACTCATAATAACAATTGATTTTAATAATTTATTACTCTCCTAAAAACTGGGTTTGGTCTGGCAATGTTACATATACCTCACCTGAACCTTTTTGCAAAATACATTGACAACCTAATCTAGAATTGATTCTTGGATTTACTGCTCTATCAATAAAATCTTCTTCTCTATCACTCAACTCTTCTAAAAAATTGGCTCCTTCATTCACATACAAATGACAAGTACTGCAAGCGCAAACTGCGCCACAATTGTGGTGCAATTCAATATTATTATCTAAACAAACCTCCAGAAGACTCTGATCTGGTTCAACATTGAGTAGGGTTATTGGCTCCAACCCTTTTTGTTCAAATTGTATATGAATAGAATACATATTGCTGTTTTGGATTGCAAAAGTATTTCAAAACAACAACTATCCAATCCTTATTATTAAAAGATTACCAATACCGAAAGGAATTAACTTATAATTCTTAAAAAATGATTTATATAATTGATTACCAAATACTTAGACTTTCACTTTTGGAAACAGCATTAGTCAAAAATGGTGTAATCCCTCTTCAATTATTGCTTCAATGCTATCTTTGTTATATGAAAATGAAATTTAGGCAGAGAATTGCTTTACACTATTACAGAACAAAAATCAATACTATTGGATTGGTTTCTCCTGAAAAAGCAGCTGTTTTGGCATTCGATCTTTTTTCTAACCCATTTAGTTCTAAGGCTAAAAATGTTGCTCCAGCTATTTTTCATAAAGCCATCCCACTTTCCATACAGCTAAATCAATTGATTATAAATGGCTATCAATGGAAAGCCCATCATCCAGAATCAAAAAAAATACTAATCGTACATGGATTTGGAAGTAATGTGTACAAGTTTGATAATTATGTAATTGCCTTATTGAAAGAAGGTTTTGAAGTATTGGCTTTTAATGCCCCAGGGCATGGCAATTCTCAAGGTAAAAGAATAAATGCATTATTATATAGAGATATGATTTTAGCTGTGAATAATCAGTTTGGACCTTTATACGGCATAATAGCTCATTCTTTAGGTGGATTGGCAACATCATTAGCCATGGAACAAATCACCCATAATCAACCAGCCAAAATAGTATTGATTGCCCCTGCAACTGAAACGAAAACAGCTATAGCTCATTTTTTTAGTATTGTGAAAGTAGATGCAAAAATAATTACTGCATTTTATGAACTTATTGAATCCCTAGCCAAACAACCGATCACCTATTTTTCTGTTGCCAGGATAGTAAGAAAAGCTCATTTTAACACTTTGTGGGTTCATGATGAAGAAGATAATATTTGCAGTTTTGAAGACGTCAGACCCCTTTTAGCCGAAAACATATCTAAGCTAGAATTCTTTATCACAAAGGGTTTAGGCCATAATAAAATCTATAAAACCAATCTTACAAAGGATAAAGTTGTACATTTTTTTATACATGATACTTAGGGAGATTTTTTGTGATTTGATGCTTTACCCTAATATTGCATCACTAGAATTGTACAGGAACTACCCATTAAGGTACCCCGGACATAGATTAAATAGATAATAAAAAGTAGAAAAAAACGTAAATAACGAGAAGGTCCATGGCTAAAAATTTACTGATTGTTGAGTCGCCTGCAAAAGCAAAAACCATTGAAAAAATTCTTGGAAAAGATTTTGAGGTTAAAAGTTGTTACGGTCATATAAGAGACTTAGAAAAAGACGATATGGGGATTGATGTAAACAATCATTACCTGCCTCGTTATAAAGTACCAGAAGAGAAAGAAAAAGTAGTGAAAGATTTGCGTCAATTAGCTAAAAAAGCAGATGAAGTATGGCTTGCATCGGATGAGGACCGAGAAGGAGAAAGTATCAGTTGGCATTTAGCCGAAGTATTAGGGTTAGATCCTTCAACAACTAAAAGAATTGTATTTCATGAAATTACAGCACCAGCCATTAAAAAAGCGGTAGCTAATCCTAGAACTATTAATATGAATCTGGTAAATGCTCAACAGGCCAGAAGAGTATTAGACCGTTTAGTAGGATTTGAATTGAGCCCTGTACTATGGAGAAAAATAGGGATGCAAAGAAGTTTGAGTGCAGGAAGAGTTCAAAGTGTAGCTGTAAGATTAATTGTTGAAAGAGAAAGAGAAATCAATCAATTTATTTCCGAGAATTCATTTAAAGTTGAAGCCATTTTTTTGGCTCCGGATATCAATGGGAAATTGGTAAATTTCAAAGCAGAAGGACCATCAAAAATAACTACTCAAGCAGATGCACAATCATATTTAGAAAGTTGCAAAAACGCTTACTATAAAGTAACTGACATTCAGGTTAAACCTACCAAACGCTCTCCAGCAGCTCCTTTCACTACATCTACTTTGCAACAAGAAGCTTCTCGCAAAATGGGTTATAGTGTAAGCAAAACCATGTTGATCGCACAAAAATTATATGAAAGTGGAAAGATCACTTACATGAGAACTGATAGTGTTAGTTTGAGTGAAACTGCGCTTGAAGATATCAGTAAAGAAATTAATACAAGTTACGGGGTTAAATACCACCAGCCTCGTAAATTCAAGAATAAAAACGAAAGTGCGCAAGAAGCGCATGAAGCCATTCGTCCAACTTACATGGGCAATCATACAATTGCAGATGAGGAAACTAGGCGTTTATATGAATTGATTTGGAAAAGAACTATCGCTTCACAAATGAGTGAAGCCATCTTTGAAAAAACCAGTGCTAAAATTGCGATAAGTTCTAATAATCAAAACCTCACAGCTGCAGGTGAAGTGATGCAATTTGATGGATTTTTGAAAGTATATATGGAAGGTAAGGATGAAGAAGATGAGGAAAACACGGATGGTATTCTTCCACCATTAAAAGTAGGCGAACAATTACATTTTATTGAAATGTTAGCTACAGAAAAATTTAGTAGAGCTGCCCCAAGATATACTGAAGCTTCATTGGTTAAGAAATTAGAAGAACTGGGTATTGGCCGACCATCTACCTATGCTCCTACTATTTCCACAATAGTAAAAAGGAATTACGTAGAAAAAAGAGATAAAGAAGGAATTAAAAGAGCTGTTACCATATTCAAACTAACCGCTAATAATAATATTGAAAAGGAGATCATTCAAGAAAATACTGGTGCTGAAAAAAGTAAACTTTTTCCGACAGATTTAGGAATGGTAGTAACTGATTTCTTGAAACAGCATTTTAATAAAGTAATGGATTTTGGCTTTACCGCTAAAATTGAACAAGAATTTGATGAGATAGCAGAAGGTAGAATGAAATGGAGCAATATGATTGATGGTTTTTATAAACCATTTCATGAAACCATTGAACATACTTTAGAAAATGCAGAACGGGCAAAGGGTGAAAGGGAGTTGGGAATGGATGAAGCTACTGGTAAGAAAGTAATCGCCAGGATGGGCAGATATGGCCCAATGGTTCAGATTGGTGATACAGCAGACGAAACAGAAAAACCACGTTTTGCCAAATTAAAACAAGACCAAAGCATCGAAACCATTACCATGGAAGAAGCGATGCAGTTATTTAGTTTACCAAGAACAATTGGAGAATATGAATCACAAGAACTCTCCGTTAATATTGGTCGTTTTGGACCCTACATAAAACTAGGAGAACAATTCATTTCAATTCCAAAAGGAGAAGACTTGTATGAGATGGATCTAAAGAGAGCCATTGAATTGTTGAAGGAAAAACAATTGGCAGATGCTCCTATTGGATTCTATGATGAAAAACCAGTTACAAAAGGCAAAGGAAGATTTGGCCCATTTATCAAATGGAACGATCTCTATATCAATATACCTCGAGCATATGATTTCGACACATTGGTTCAACAGGATATCAATGAACTAATCGAAAAGAAAATGGCCAAGGAAAACAATCGATTTATTCTACAATGGCCAGAAGAAAAAATTGCAATAGAAAATGGACGATGGGGTCCGTTTATCCGTTTTCAAAAGAAAATGCTTAAACTAGGTAAGCAACCTGATGGAAATAAGTACACACCTGAAACTGTTGCTACAATAGAATTAGCAACTGTAAAGGAAATGATTGAAGCGCAGGTTCCAGGTGCATTTACCAAAAAAACAGTTGCGAAAAAAGCTGCGTCTAAAGGTGCAAAAAAATCAGCCACAAAAAAAGCCATTCCGAAGAAAGCCGCTACCAAAAAAGCTAGCGCCTCAAAAAAATAAAAACCGATCTGAATCTTACTTAAATAAGTTAACAGAATTAAAAAGCCCTGTCGAGTTTAATTTAACCAGACAGGGCTTTTACATTTAGTATTACAACCAATAACCTAATAACTCAATAACTTACCATCCCGTTTTCCCATTTCTTTTAAATATCTCACATGTGCACCAACTGCTTTCCGCATGGTAGGAAATTCGAGGTATTGCAGATTATATTCCTCACAAATCTTTTTAACTATTTTACTAATAGCAGGATAGTGTACATGGGAAATTTTTGGGAACAAATGATGTTCAATCTGAAAATTCAAACCACCCACTAACCAACTGATTAATTTATTTTTTGTAGCAAAATTGGCTGTTGTTTTTATCTGGTGTGCAGCAAATTCATCAGGCAATTTATTTGTTTCAATATCTGCAATAGGAAATTCTAAGTGTTCAACTGTATGCGCCAACTGGAATACAATGCTTAATACAAATCCTGCAAAAAAAGTCATTATAACAAACCCAATAATCCAACTAGACCAACCTAAAAAAACGATAGGTATAACAACAAAAACTGCTGCATGGTAAATCTTTACACTCCAAAATTCAATATGATCAGCCATATTCATTTTCTTCAAAGGAACATTTCCGATTTTTTGAGAAAAGTATTTTTTGTAATCTGTAAAGAATATCCAAAAAACATATAGCAACATATACAATATCCAGAAATATAAATGTTGGAATTTATGTGCCTTGTACCATTTTTGAGTTGGGGCCATTCTCATGAAAACACCAATTTCAATATCGTCATCCACTCCGTCTATATTGGTGAAACTATGGTGAATCATATTGTGCTTCATATTCCACATAAAATGATTAGCACCTAATAAACTAATGGAAGATGCTGCCACTCTATTCATAATTTTATTCCCACTAAAGCTACCATGGCTTCCATCATGCATCACATTGAATCCGATTCCAGCAACCAATCCACCTAAAACAATTGATTCAGCAATTGCCAAATACCAAATAGGTGTAAAAAAAACCAAATGAATATAAACGGCCACAAAGGCAACAATTAATAAAATGGCCTTTGTAAAAAGCTTTAAAGTGCCTGTGCCATCAATTTCATGTTCATCTAAATATGCCTGAACTCTTTTTTTAAGTTCTAAATGAAGCGGCTGTTTAACGTTGGCAAATTTGGGGATAGTAAAGGAGCTCATGGGCAAATTTGTATGAGGATGCAAGGTAAGTTAAGATATTCTACAACATTGTTAAAATGCAAATTGTTCACATCTTAAAGCATGAACGACAATAAGTTTTATTTATTATGCAGTATTTTCCTCATATATCCACAAGCATTGGATAACTTATATACAATTCATAACGAAAAATTATATTAGTTTGATGTTAGAACAACCAAAGCACCATGCAGGAAACTAAAGAATTGAATGCCCTGTTTACCCTGATCGATGACCCCGATGAGGAGGTTTATTCTACTGTTTCTGAAAAAATTGTTGGCTATGGGAAACCTATCATACCCAACCTAGAGCATCTTTGGGAGACTACCCCAAATGAAGGAATACAGGAAAGGATAGAAATGATTATTCATCGATTGCATTTTACTGATTTATTTTCAGATTTCACTGAATGGAAAGACAGTGCATATCACGATTTATTGTTTGGTGCATTATTGGTAGCAAAATTTCAGTATCCCGATTTACAAACTAGCCCTACACTTCAAGAAATTGAAAAAATAAGAAGAAATATTTGGCTTGAGCTCAATAGTTTTCTCACTCCACTCGAACAAGCAAATGTTTTAACTAGTATAATTTATAATTTCTATCATTTAAAAGGAGTAGAAGTAAATTATACAAATCCAGATGAATTTTTTATTCATAAAGTATTGGCTTGTAAAAAAGGAAACATGATTACAAATGGTATTCTATATCAGATTATGTGCGACCAATTGGATATTAATGCCAAGATTATCAATATTCCCAAACAGTGTATCATTGCATTTTATCAATCAGATTACGATCATACCAATTTTGTTGGTAACCCCATGGATCAAATACATTTCTTTGTAGATGCTACTAATGGACAAGCCTACTCGCACAAGGATATTGAAAATTATTTTAAAAAGATTTCGGTTCCTTTAACTGCTTCTTATTTTAAACCACTACCTCATAAAAGGGTGATACAGATTTTATTACAGGAAATTGCCAAATGCTTTGATTCTCCCTCAAGTGATTATAAAAAACATGAATTATTAGAGTTGGTAGAGCTGCTTGATTAGCAATTCAATTAATTATTTTTTGTAGAATTTATTGTATGATTAACTGGGCTGATTTCGAAAAAATTGATATCCGAATTGGAACTATTTTAGCTGCCCAAGTATTTTCAAAAGCAAAGAAACCTGCCTATCAATTGAGTATCGATTTTGGTGAATTAGGGATCAAACAATCTTCGGCACAAATAACCCATCATTATAATATAGATGATTTAATCGGTATTCAAGTAATTGCTGTTGTGAATTTCCCTCCAAAACAAATTGCCAATTTTTTCAGCGAATGTCTAGTATTAGGAGTTTATGACGAGAACCATCAGGTAGTATTATTGAAGGCAGATAAAAAGATGCAAAACGGAGACAAAATTGGATAATATAGTACTTTGTTTACTATATTTATATACCATCTAGGTAGGAGCAATTATGGGTGAATTACATTATACTTATTACGAAAGTCCAATTGGTTTATTAAAGATCGGAGGCAATGATCATTTCATTGGCGAATTGAGTTTTGTAGATAATAAGGATCAATTGACTTATGGAGAGCCAGGAATCACCGAATTAATGCATCAATGCACGGAAGAGCTTATTGAATATTTTCATGGGAAAAGAAAAACATTCGATATTCCTGTACATCAAGAAGGTACTGATTTTCAAAAAAGAGTTTGGTCTGAATTATTAGAAATTGACTATGGCAAAACCATTAGTTATATGGACTTAGCAAAAAGATTAGGGGATCCAAAAGTTATTAGGGCAGCGGCCACTACTAACGGGAAAAATAAAATTACCATCATAATCCCCTGTCATAGAGTTATTGGAAGTGATAAATCATTGGTAGGTTATTCCGGTGGGATGTGGCGAAAGAAATGGTTGTTACAACATGAATTTAAAATTGCTCATGGGGTACAAACATTATTTTGATAGATTTTATACAACTCATTAAGATGAATTTGAAAAATATAGTTCTCATTTTAATCTTCCCGTTTTTGGGGCCTAATCAACAAATAATAGCTCAAACCGAAAATACTTTTCCATCACCAAACAAAGTAATTATACTTGGTAGTGTTCATATAGGAAACAAGGCTTATTCAGTTAAAAAACTACATACAATTCTAGAAAAAATAAACCCTGATATTATTTTACTAGAATTCGATTCAACAAGTATTGCGCAATGTGCAATTCCATATTTGTTGGGGCAAAGAACTGCTGAATTTTTAGGGATTTGGAAAAATCCAATCGAATACCGGGCTACAAGAAATTATCAAAGAAAACATAAAGCAGTATGTATCGCTCCTTTTGACATGTATATCCCCAATAGATATTTATATGTTAAATATCAATACCAGATGGAGAATAGCCATTACGCTACATTGAATAATATGTACAATGAGAATAAATTTTCCACTTCAGATAGTGCTCTATTTGAGCCCTATGCAGCATTGAATAATTCTTTCTTACAAAAGCTAGATAGTAGTTTATATGTGATGAATCGTACAAGCTTAATGGATACAGTTCAACAAATTGTTCAACTAGAAGCTACTCATATAAAAGAAATAACATCTAGATACAATGAATTACAACCATATAATATTTGGTTCAATTCAAATATTGAATACTGGGAGCAAAGAAATAGAAAAATGTGTTTAAATATAGCAAGAGAACTCAATGCCAATAGTGGTAAAACAATTGTAGTCTTAACAGGACTCATGCATAAATACTATTTAACAAATTTTCTCAAACAAAAAGAACTGGAAAGATTATGCACTTTGGTTTCATTAAATGACTTTATCCATTAAAAGGATCGTAATGGCCAGTATTGAAATATTCAAGTTCCTTTTTTAAATCCAATTCAGGATACTTTTCTATTAACTGCATTACTTTAATTGTATATTTTTGTAAAAACGCCTGGTGTAATTTAGTAGTAGGATTGAATGGTTTATGTTGATAGGCAAGATTAATTTCTTTGATTATAGGCAACAACTCTTTTGTTTTTTCCGAAAAACATGCATCCACAAATTTTTCCCAAACATATTGTGTAGCATGATAATTTGGATGGACCAAATCTTCTGCATAAAAACGATAATCCCTTAAATCGTCTATTACTAATTCGTATGCAGGAAAATAATAGTGTTGTGAAGATTGATCCACCAAGTCGTGTACAGCCTGTACTAATAATGCCTTACTCCTATTATTCTCAATAACTCCTTCACGCAAATGTCTTACAGGACTTATAGTAAAAACAATATTCAAGTGTGGGTTAAACTGTTTCAATTGATCCAACATAGATCCCATTGTTTCCTTGATTTCAGCTACCGTTAATAATCTTTTCGAAAACCAATTTGCTGGGGCTTTATGGTTGTTTGCTGCAACAGTACCAACACAATTACCTTCGGCTTCATCGGTTAAAAAATAAACCCAAGCTGAACCAAGTGTTATAAACAAATAATCAGCATGATGCAAAAAAATATTGGCAGCTATGGTTGATTGATTGATTTTTTCTATAGATTCTTTTGTTGTTACCCCAGAAAATTTACTATGGTGCTTCCAGCTATGCCAGGTTTCGTTTAAACAAAACAGATCAGATTCAGTGAATATTTTTTTTTGAATATATTGGTTTATAGATTCGGCAACACTAATAGGATTGAAAAGAATTCCATTCGGATTATCCAGCACTTTGAATTTTGATGCAAGAAAAAGATCGCCAATATTCTGGCTAAAACAAGAACCAATCATCATTATTTTTTGATGATGTGTTATTGGTGGCTGTAATTTTTTAATTGTAAACTCGTAATGAAACTTCATACATGAATTAATGAAAAATGGTTGATGCAATAGAAGAAGCAGCAAGAAGCTCCTCCAGATTAATCGTTTTCAATACATTTTTTGATTGAAAATAAGGAATCATTAATTCGGTATCCATATTACCTACCAAATCATCTTGGGCCATTGGACATCCGCCAATACCTTTTAATGCGCCATCGAATCTATAACAACCTGCATCAAAAGCAGCAGTTAGTTTATCTTTCCAATTGAAAGAAGAAGCATGTAAATGCACGCCAATTTCTACGTTAGGGAATTCTGGTAGTATCTTAATCAAAGCTTGTTGAATTTGATTATGGCTTGCTAAGCCAACAGTATCTGCCAACGATAGTATTTTAATATTCATCGCTACCATTTTACTAACCCAATTTAATAATATATCTTCGGAATAAGCATCTTCATAAGGATTACCAAAACCCATACTCAAATAAATAACCAACTCTTTTTTATGCTTAATGCACAATTCCTGAATTGCTTCTACACGAATCAAGCTTTCTTCCATGCTACTATTGGTATTGCGCATTTGAAACTGAGGAGATATTGAAAACGGAAAACCCAAAGAATGAATTTGATCAAATATTACTGCTTCGGCTGCTCCTCTTTCATTTGCCACAATCACCAATAATTTTGTATCGGTAAAAGAACAATCGAGGTTTTTAATAACTGTAGCAGTATCCGCCATTTGGGGAATAGCTTTTGGTGAAACAAAACTTCCACAGTCAAGTACATCAAATCCAACTTTTAACAATTGATTGAGGTATTGAATTTTTTGTTCAGTAGGTATAAATGCTTTCCATCCTTGCATTGCATCGCGAGGGCATTCTACTAATGTTATTTTATTTGCTTGACTGATAATAATTTTTTTTAATAAAAATGTATTGAATAAAAGCATAAAATTTCGCTACCATGAATACCTACAATTTTTACTCATTCGGCTACAATGAAAGAACTCGCCCCAATAAATCGGGGCTCAAACAACTTTCATTGCAAACGCCTCATTCGAAAATTGCTTAACGGTATTCATAAATGCTACATTTTATATCTTTTCTTCAATCCTATTTATTTCATTCTTTGTTTCATTGCTTCATATAAAATCATTCCAGTGGCTACTGATACATTCAAGGAATCAAATTTAGCCGCCATAGGAATTTTAAAAAAGGCATCAGCAGATTTTGCTAAATGTGGTTGAACACCTCTGCCTTCATCTCCCATAATTATGCAACAAGGGTCGATCATGGTTAATTCAAAAACATTTTTCTCTGCCCTCATCTCACTCGTGAAAACTGCAATGCCATTTAAATGAAGGGTATCAACTGCTTTTATCAAACTACTCACCCGGCAGATATGAATTTTTTCTAACGCTCCAGCACTACTTTTCATTGCTTCTTCATTCAAAGCACCTACCCCTTTATCAGGAATAATAATAGCTTGTGCACCACAGCAAACTGCAGTTCTTGCAATCGCTCCAATATTTCGCACATCTGTAACTCCATCTAACATAAGAAATAAGGGTGTAACTCCATTAGACACTACATGATCAATTACTTGTTGTAAATCCAAATAATTCACCAAGGCAGCAATGGCAATTACTCCTTGATGATTGGCACGCGAAAGCCCATTTAGTTTTTCAATAGGCACCAATTGCATTGGTATATTGTGCTCTCGCGCCAAAGCACGAATAGCATGCATTACTTCACCAGCTGCATTTTTTTGAAGCAATATTTTATCAATTGCTTTTCCGGATTGGAGTGCCTCAATCAAGGGCTGCCTCCCGATAATCATAGAACTTTGTTTTAAAGCCATTTGCAAATGTATTACTTCAATTTTCCCTGAACCAATAAGAGTTGAACTTTATAAATTGCTGCCACACTCATAGAATCTGTTATAAGACCATTTTCTACCATCTCTACTACTTCTGAGAAAGGAACTTTCTTTACTGTTAATTGTTCTGTTTCTTCAGGCGCTGATTGCATTTGTTGCAGTCCTCTGGCTAAATATACTATACCCAATTCATCGCTTACAGAATTGGATAAATGCATGTTAAATAAATGATTCCAATTGGAGGCAACCAAACCTGTTTCTTCCAATAATTCTCTTTTAGCACTATCTAAAGGATCAGTTTCTAATAGGCCACCACCTTCTGGAATTTCCCAACTATAAGCATTCAATGTAAACCGAAACTGCCCAACTAAATAAGTATTGAAATCATCATCTAAAACCATTACCCCTACAGCCGTATTTTTAAAATGTACTTTGCCATAAATGCCCTTGCCTCCTCCAGGATTAATAACATCATACTCCCTTAAATTAATCCATTCATTATCATATATTTTTGTTTCACGAATTACCTTCCAAGGATTCTGCTCCATTAGTATTTATTGTTTTTAAGTAACACTGGAATAGATGTAATAATGTACAATCCGATTAATAATAGAATTGAAAATTTGATATATGCACAATAGTAAGTTAGCCACAAAGAACCGGGAGTATAGTTGCCAGCAATACTTTGCAGCATCAATAAATTTTCTGCAATATCTAAAATTCCAGCTACAAATGCTGCTTTCGCCATCATAGATCCTATTCGAATAAATAAACTCTTTTTCCATTTATTTGAACAAAAAGCTGCTAGCATTGAAAATAATAATACATAAGAGGGAATAAATAAAAAGTCTATCCAGATATTTTGTTTAACAATAGTAAGGTCCCAAGCAGATAGTACTGCTAATAATTTTACTGGTGAATTGGCAAATTCTAAATTCAAAATACCCCCAGGAGTAATGTCTGTTTTTAGGGCAAGCCCTTGAAACCGCATCACAGTGAAAATCAATAAAAAAGAAATAATGGCTACTAATAATTTCTTTTGCATACCCTAAAATAAAAAAACCTCTGCACATAAGTACAGAGGTGGATGATTTGTTTATATGAATTATTTTAAACCGAAGGCTTTCTTCACTTTTGACACATAATCTAGCTTCTCCCAAGTAAACAATTCTACTTTTACTTTCTTCTCTTTTCCGTCTGGAGTTTTGAAAGTTTTGGAAACTATTTCGTTCTTACGGCCCATATGACCATAAGCTGCTGTTTCGCTGTAAATTGGGTTACGCAATTTCAAACGCTGCTCAATAAAGTAAGGTCGCATGTCAAAAATACCTTCTACCATCTTCGCTATCTGACCATCGGTCTTACCTACTTTTGCTGTTCCGTAAGTATTTACATTAATAGAAGTAGGTTGTGCAACACCAATCGCATATGATACTTGTACTAAAATCTCATCAGCCACACCAGCAGCTACCAAGTTCTTAGCGATATGACGTGTAGCATAAGCAGCAGAACGGTCTACCTTACTTGGATCCTTGCCACTGAATGCACCTCCACCATGAGCACCTTTACCACCATAAGTATCAACAATAATCTTACGACCGGTCAAACCTGTATCTCCGTGTGGTCCACCAATTACAAATTTTCCAGTTGGGTTGATATGGTATTTGATATTGTTGTTAAACAACTTTGCGTATTTCTTATACTTTGCTTTTACTCTTGGGATCAAGATATTGATGATATCCGCTTTGATCTTGGCCAACATCTTGGATTCAGAATCAAAATCATCGTGTTGAGTAGATACTACAATCGCATCAATTCTTACTGGTTGATTGTTATCATCATACTCTAAAGTAACCTGGCTCTTAGCATCTGGGCGTAAATACTTGATGGCTTTGTTCTCTCTTCTTAGAGCGGCCAATTCAATCAAGATCTTATGTGCTAGATCCAATGCCAATGGCATATAATCATCGGTTTCGTTGCTGGCATAACCAAACATCATTCCTTGATCGCCTGCACCTTGCTCTTCTTTTTTCTTTTTATCAACCCCTTGGTTGATATCTGCACTCTGCTCATGAATAGCCGATAAAATACCACAGCTATTGGCTTCAAACATATACTCACTCTTGGTATATCCAATCTTACGAATTACTCCACGTGCAATTTCTTGTACATCTAAATATGCTTTAGACTTTACTTCTCCTGCCAATACTACTTGACCAGTGGTTACTAAAGTTTCACATGCTACTTTCGACTGTGCGTCGAATGCTAAAAAATTATCGATTAATGCATCTGATATTTGATCAGCTATCTTGTCTGGATGACCTTCTGAAACACTCTCGGAAGTAAATAAATAAGACATTTTTTATATTTTGATTTTATAAGTTGGCAAATATATTAAATAAAGTACAATTTCTAAATCCTAGAATAAACTATTCTTAGCCTCATTCTAAATCTAGAATGTGTGCCTCCTCCCAATCGAATTCTTCCATTGCCCACAACATTGCCAATAGATGGATTCAGATAATATACTTGAGAAAATGCACTATTAGGATAGGCTGGTGAATACTTGAGGGAATCGTTTGAAGGAGCAGATAAACGCAATACAAAAGAGGTATCTTTTCTAGTAACTATTCCTTGAATATATCTTGAAAGTTCAAAAGAATAAGTTGCCAAACGATCATAGCCAGGAACTGTTTTATACGATAGATATCCGCCAAAAGTTAGTGTGTTCGGACCTGATTGACCAATAAGATAATCATTGGGGATATTGCGTTTGATTTTATTTACAGAATCATAATGGCTTAACAACAATACATTTGGAGGACTCATGTATCTATCTGTTGTAAGTAGATTGGCATTATCAGGCACTTGTTCTGTTATCAATTCAGCGCGGTGAATAATCCTATTATTTAATGTACTCAAATTCGGAATGCGGATTCTTACATAAGTACCAGGTGCAGACTGAATATAAACCAATGAATCTGGTTTTGAAGTAGTGGTTAATCTATTTGCAATTTCACTACCAGCTCGGTTTCTTGTTATTTGGCTAAAATCTCCACTGGTAAAATTATTGAACCTAAAATAAACCACATTGGTATCTCTTGTTGTTGAGCCAGTTGTGCTTGAATTATAGTAAAGTGCCAATTTGGTATTGGTATCTAACATATTGATGAAAAGCAAAGCATTTGCAGGACTAGTTGAAGCAACTTTTACAGAGAATCCCGCAAAAAATGATCTGAATGCAGTATCGGATCGATAGGCATTGGAAGAATCATAATTATTCAAAAATCTTCTTGCAACATCATCTCTCAATCTAATTCGAATTTGATTTCTTGAACCTTCATATCGATTGATAACCGAATCTCCTAATCTTCTAATATCAATTGTTGATGTAATACCTAAACTACCTGAAAACTGTAAAGGGTATATAGCAGGAAAATTGGAAGGATATACTTTGTAAGGATCTAATGGGGTGTTTCTACTAATTTCTTCAACCGAAACCCGCAAAGGCTGGGTTGAATCTCCATGAAAATTTAAATAACTCAAAATCAATACGACTGAATCTGCTCTTATACTATCCTTCGTTCCAGGAACACTGAATGGAAAAAAATTAGGAAATAATTCGAAATTCAATGCTGCATTAGTTCTACCGAATAATGGGTCATTGGTAATAGCACCCAAAACATGTACATCCTGTTTATAAATTCGAGTAGAATCAGTTTCATCAAAACTATCCGTGATTACTTCCATCGTTGTATCGAAAGTATTCACTCCATCTATCGAAGGTATTAACCCACTTCCTAATTCAGTTGAAGTGATTCGGGTACAAGAAATGGCAGTTATTAAAAAAATCAATGAAAATAAAACTAAACTGCGCAGTGTAAAAAATGAATGCATGTGCTGAAAATTACTTGCCTGCAAGGTCGTTGTACAATTCTAAATACTCTGTTAAATCAGAATCCCAGCCTTTAAATGGAACTACTTTTTTGCCTTTTACTTTAGAAAACTCAGACAAGAGCTTTTTCTCAATTAAATCTGAGCCAAATGAAATGGCATCGGCATAATGGGCACCACCTCTAAACATGGCAGTATTATCTCCTTCTTTAAAAGGATCAAGGTCTTTTTCCTTGATATTGGCATTAACAATTGCTTGTTTTAAGAAGTTAGTACCCAACTTTTCAGTAAAAGTATTTTGACCAATGGTAAAAACTACTTTGCTATTTCCAAATACAGGTTCCTTTTTATAGGCTGTTTTTATTAAAGCAGGTATTAATCCTGTCATCCATCCTGAACAGTGAATTAAATCGGGAGGCCATCCAAATTTCTTAACTGTTTCCAAAGCTCCCTTACAAAAAAATACGGTTCTTAAATCATTATCAGAAAACCAAGTGTCAGACTCGTCGTGAAAAATTTGCTTACGCTTGAAAAAATCTTCATTCTCTAAAAAATATACTTGCAGACGTGCATTAGGAAGTGAAGCCACTTTGATTTGCAAAGGATAATCGTCATTGTCTACAGAAACATTAATTCCTGACAAGCGAACCACCTCATGTAAACGATGTCTTCGCTCATTAATTACACCAAATCGAGGCATGATGCATCGTACTTCCAACCCAGTATCATTGCTTTTAATAGCCAATTTATTGATGATCTCCGCAAATTCTGTTAGCTCCAAATAGGGAGACATTTCTGTGGCAATGAATAAAATCCTTTTCTTTGTTGACATTAACACACTATTTTATACGACCATTTTGAAAAT
>JANOQC010000237.1:0-4780 GCA_031422175.1 Sphingobacteriia bacterium
TAAAATATAAAACAAACAAGTATGAAAAATTACATCCTTTTTTTTACCATTGCATTTTCAACATTCTGTATAAATGCAAATGCCCAAAACCTTTTATTACTTCAAAAGAGTGATCTTTCAATGCTAGCCGGTTCATGGAAGGGTAGTTTAACTTATTTGGATTATAGTAGTGGTAAGCCCTTTACTATGCCAGCAAATACAATCATTTCCTTAATTCCAGCATCAGATAATTTATTGATAGAAATGATTTATCCAGATGAACCAAAAGCCAATGGAAAAGATACTTTATTGGTGAATGCAGGATTTACTTCTTTTGAAGGTTATACAATCGTTTCCAGAAAATCATTGTCTGACGGATCTGTAGAAATCATCACCAAACATAATGGTCAGGATGGAAACGACAATAAAAATGCCATCATTCGAAAAACTTATACGATCGGAAAAAACAAGTTTATAAACCAAAAGGACGTTCAATTTGTAGGAACCACTGAATGGATTAAACGGAACGAATACAGTTATACCAAATAATTAAAAAGCCCCGTAACAATTTTGCTACGGGGCTCTTACATACTAGAACAATTATTTTTTAATTGTATTCAACATTTCTTTTACAGCTGCTTCTAATTGTGCATCTTTCCCGTACAATACTTCTTTATAAGGATTTGATACATTGATGTCTGGGTTTACTTGTAGGTTTTCTGTTGGCCTTCCTTCAGCACCAATTGTTGCAATCATCGGAATTCCAAAAACTATACTCGGATCAATTTGAGTTTCCCACCACACGGCTGTGCCAGTGCCCGGCACTCCTTTTCCAATTAATTTACCAATGCCAATTTGTTTATATGCATATGGAAAAATAAATGCATCGCTATAATTGCTTTCACTCATTAAAACACAACTTGGTTTGGTCCACTTATTTTGTGGCTCTTGTCCACCAGCCTTAAAGCCATAAGGGGCAAAATTTAAATATGTTTTTCCGTTTAAAAATGTTACTAGATCATCGTGTAACCAGCCGCCTCCATTAAACCGGGTGTCAACTATTAAAGCTTCTTTATCTATATTTTTACCCATTACCAATTCATATACCGTACGAAAACTACCATCATTCATTCCTTGCACGTGAACATATCCTACTTTTCCATTGCTCAATTTATCCACCATATTTGCCATAGTGGTCGTCCATCTTTTATATAATAATGCATTCTCTTGTGCAGCTGCTATAGGCTTCACTGTTTCTTCAAAACGCTCTTTGCTTGCTGGGTTATAGGCACTGATCAAAATTGGTTTACCTGCTTTTCTGTTTAATAAAATAGACCAATCATTCGCATTAGTAATGGCTTCTCCATCAATTTTTTCAATTACGGTCCCTGTTTTAATATTGCTTTTTGCAATATCTAAAGGGCCACCAGCAATTACTTCAGTTACTATTAGTCCATCGCCTCCAACTGTTTCATCATAAAATAATCCAAGCGAAGCTGTAGCATCTCCATTTACACTTTGAACAGCATATCTGCCACCAGTATGTGAGGCATTTAATTCTCCTAATAATTCACTCAACAGTTCTTGAAAATCGTAGTTGTTATTGATGTGCGGAAGAAAACGTTCATAGTTTTTGCGGTACATTTCCCAATCAATTCCATGAATTTTTGGATCATAGAACTTTTTCTTTACTTGTCTCCAAGCATGTTCCATTATGTATGCTCTCTCACCAGCAGTATTTAAAACCATTTCACCATTAATACTAACCGGACTTATTTTACCTCCCTCTACATCTACTTTACTAATTTTTCCATCGGCTAAAACAAATAAGCTCTTTCCATCTTTGCTTAATTCAAATCCGCCGCCACCAACACCTAATTTTGCTAAAGATTTTAATTCTTTTGTTCTTGTATCCAACACCCATAAATCGTTGCTTTGTTCATACCTAGCCATGTAGAATAATTTACTACCATCTGCTGATAATACATAGTCGCTTAAATTAGATGAGGCATTGGTAATTCTAATTTTTCTATTTTCTAAATTAGAAAAGTCCGGATTGAATTCTTCTTTTTTCTTAGTGGTATCTTTTTTCTCTTTGTCTTCTTTTTCTTTTAGTAAAGAAAAGTCGTCTTTGTTTAACCTGAAACGATCAAAAGCTTCTTTATCAAAAAACTGTGCATACACATCTTGCTCTCGTGCACCTTGATAAGCAAGCGGACCTTTACCTTCTTTACCGTTACTCCATAATATCATTTTGCCATTCATTGCCCAGCGAATTCTGCCACCGCCAAAACCACTTTGGGTTAGGTCTAATCCTTTGTTATCAGTTCCATCGGCTTTGTACATGAGTACATCGTCAGTTCCAAATTTCCCCTTACTATTGGTTGCTGCAATCCATTTTCCATCTGGGCTCCAAGAGAATTCCTGGTCTCCATCGCTGTAAGAAAAATTTTGTCCAGCAGGAATAATTACCCTGCTCATTTTTTTATCGAGGTTGTAGATTTTAAGGATATTCCTTTCTTCTAAATAAGCAAGTTCTTTTCCATCAGGAGATAGTAATGGTTGAAACTCTTCTTTTTCAGTAGCTAAAACAGCTTCTTCTTTTAAAATGGTAGATGCGTAAAAATAAGGTTCTTCTTTTCTAACAATTGAAGTGCTCATAATATCCCAACTCTCACCCCTTTCTGCTGAATAATAAATTGTTCTACCATCTTTGCCAAATTCCACCATTCTTTCTTGTTGCGGAGTATTGGTAATACGTTTAGTAATGCCACCTTCTACTGAAGTAACAAATATTTCACCTCTAAAAACAAATGCTACTTCTTTGCCATTTGGAGAAAGTGACATTTCTGTTGCTCCGCCATTAATAGGAACAAATTTTTCTGCATTGGCCCTAGCATCTGAATGAATAGTGATGGAGATTTTTTTTGCAGATCCTTCGCCGCCTTTAATGGTATATATTTCACCATTTTGAGAAAAGCAAAGTGTATTATCTTTTGCTATACTTAGGTGTCTTACAGGATTGTCTTTAAAGTTGCTGATCTTTTGATCTTGATTTTTTGCATTAAGGATCAGTTTATATATATTTTGATTACCGAATTTCTCACTTAAATAATATACAGCTTGACCATCGGCAGAAAATACCGGCTCTCTGTCTTCACCCTCAAATTCACTTATTTGAGTGTACTCTTTTGTGTTAAAATTATAGATCCAAATATCTCTGGTGACAGAAGAGGTATGGTGCTTACGCCAAGGATCTTCCGTACCTTTTCTATCTTGAAAAACGATTTGATCACCCTTTGCATTATAGTGAACACTTTCAGTTCCGGCACTCAATAACATAATACTTCTTCCGCCAGTTACTGGAACAGTGTATAGTTTAGAAAATAAATTTCCTCTTGGAAAACGAACAGAAGTACTGATGTCATTTCTTCCGCTACCGAAAAGTACATTTTTATTATCAGGCGAAAAATCCCAAGGATAATCATTAATAGAATTGTAGGTTAATCGGGTAGCGGATCCACCTACTGCTGGTATAACAAACACATCAAAATTACCATAACGGTCAGATGCAAATGCAATGGATTTGCCATCATGACTCCAAACAGGATAATAGTCTTGTGCTTCATGCATTGTAAGAGCAGTAGCGATACCGCCAGCACTGGGTACGGTATATAAATCGCCTTTGTAACTAAATACAACGGTTTGTCCATCTGGAGAAATGGCTGGATAGCGCATCCAAAGTGGATTGTTTTGTGCAGACAAACTACCTGAGATTACAAGCAGTAAAAAGGCTAATATTGTTTTTTGCATAATGTGGTTATTTTTGAAGAGTACTAATATAGAAACAAAAAAGCATGGAAACAATAGATATGGATGAATGGAGCAGAATAATTTCGGAGCAAGCCATTTTTCCGATAATAAACTTTGATGCGGCTATTGATCGATTAAAGTTGATGGATTTTACAGTATCCAATACTGAACTAGCGGCTAATATATTAGATGATACTGCTTTGTTTACTGAATATGTAAATAATACTTTAGCAACAACTGGCGCTAAATATGGTATTGGAGGTTATAATGAACATAGAACTGTTTATAGCAGGAGCAAAGTATTTGATGCCAAGGAAGGAGAGGAGCCTCGACGAATTCATTTGGGAGTTGACATTTGGGGTGAAGTTGATTCCGAAATTTTTTGCCCCTTGTATGGAGTAGTGCATAGTTTTGCTTTTAATGATCATTTTGGTGATTATGGAGCAACCATCATTTTACAACATCAAATAGGTCAATTTATTTTTCACACCTTATTTGGGCATCTTTCATTAAAAGATTTGGAAGGATTGCATGAAGGTCAACAAATTCAATCTGGACAGTTATTTGCGCATTTTGGTGCACCTGAAGAAAATGGACATTGGCCTCCACATCTACATTTTCAAATCATTTTTGATTTGGAAGGAAAGAAAGGCGATTATCCAGGAGTTTGTTCCATCGATAAAAGAAATTATTATTTGAGTAATTGCCCAGATCCGGATATATTGCTTGGCTTTACATAGAATTATATCTTTAATGGAACAATATCACAAAATGATTTCAGATAAAAATTTAGCCCGATTGGCTGGGCTTTGCTATTTAATAGTAATTGCCACAGGCTTATTTTCCGAAGTTTTTGTAAGACAAGCATTGAGCGTTTCAAACGACGCTTTGGCAACCGCACACAATATTCAAGCGAATGAAATGCTTTTTCGTTGGGGGTTTGTGGCAGACCTCATCAACTTTGTTGTTGGTTTACCAACAGTAGTTA
>JANOQC010000238.1:0-7005 GCA_031422175.1 Sphingobacteriia bacterium
TTGGAATAAAGCAAAACGGGGTAGTATAAAATCTACTCCGTTTTTTTATTGATTTTTTCCAGTGAGCATAGGAACAAAAGAAAATTCTTCAAAACTTTCCTCTTTAATAGTTCCATCAATTAATTTAGTTAATCGTAACATTCGTTGAGCATCTCCCTCATCAACAGGAATTACCATCATTCCTCCAATCTTTAATTGTTCAATTAATTTAGGTGGAATAAAAGGAGCAGCAGCAGTGATTATAATTTTATCAAATGGTCCGTATGTAGGGAGACCTTGAAATCCATCTCCATAAAAGAATTTAATATTGGGATATTGCTTTCTAAAAAAATAAAATAATTTTTGTTCGTCGAATAGTTTTTTTTGACGTTCTATGGTAAATACCATTTGAGTACCTAATTCAGCAAGTATGGTAGTTTGATAAATACTACCAGTGCCAATTTCCAACACCTTCTCCCCTTTTTTTACTTGCAACAATTGTGTTTGATAGGCAACAGTATAGGGATGAGAAATTGTTTGATCAGCCGCAATAGGAAAAGCCTGATTTTCGTAGGCAATTTTATCAAAAGCCGAATCTAAAAAAAAATGGCGCGGAATTTTATTCATTGCTTCCAATACCGCTTCATCAGAAATGCCTTTTTCTCTTAATACATCAATCAACTTTCGGCGCATGCCTTTGTGGTGAAAACTATCATTATAATCTCTATTGGGATGCATGGCGCGAATATAGTTAATCTAATTGCATACTCTTGATGATCCCCTTAATTCGATTTTCGAGTGCTAGTTGTTTGGCATCAAATTCATTTTTAGAAGCCAAACTGGTTTTTACACTAAAATAAAATTTTATTTTCGGCTCGGTTCCAGAAGGTCGTGCAGATATCTTACTCCCATCTGCTGTGATAAATTGCAATACATTGCTCTTAGGCAAATTAATTGTCCAGCTCTCTCCTGTTTGTACATTCTTTCCTGTTTGCAATTGATAATCTAATATTGTTGTAACTGCAGCATCATTAATGGTAGAAGGTGGATTGGTTCTATACCCATCCATCATATCCGCAATTTCTTTCTGGCCATTCATTCCTTTTTTTGTAATGCTAATTAAGGTCTCATAATAAAAACCATATTGCAAATAGAGTTCGATCATTTTATCGAATAAACTCTTTCCTTGATTTTTCTCATAAGCAGCCATTTCACACATCAAAGCAACAGCACTAATGGCATCCTTATCTCTAATTTGATCGCCAATCATTAAACCAAAACTCTCTTCCCCTCCTATTACATAATTTTCTTTTCCTTCTAATTCTTTAATCTTTTCAGCAATCCATTTAAAACCCGTTAATACATTGTAACAAGCTACATTATTTTGTTTAGCTACTTCATTAATCATTTCGGTTGTTACAATGGTTGAAATAACCATGTCGTTGGGCTGTGCAATACCTTTTGCTTTTCGGGCTTCCATCATATATGCAAAAGCCAAAACAGCTGTTTGATTTCCATTCATTAATACCCATTCGCCTTGGTGATTTTTAACACCAATTCCTACTCTATCGGCATCAGGATCTGTTCCAAGTAAAATATCGGCATTAATAGATTGTGCTTTTTTTAAACCGATACTCATGGTTTCACTTTCCTCGGGATTGGGATAAGCAACCGTTGGAAAATTACCATCAGGTGTTGCTTGTTCTTCTACAATAGTGACATTGGTGAAACCAAATTTTTGTAATATTTGAGGAACCAAATTTATTCCAGTTCCATGAATTGGAGTATATACAATTTTTAAGTCGTTTTGCTTGGCAATCACATCCGGATAAACGCTTAATCCTGTTACCATGTTTAAATAGGCATCATCCATCTCTTTTCCAAGTATGGAAATATTGGATGCTCCTCCATCCCATTTTACTGCATCTACACTATCAATAGCTTCTACTTCAGTAATTACATTTTTATCATGTGGAGGCACCAATTGTCCGCCATCATTCCAATAAGCCTTGTATCCATTGTATTCTTTGGGATTATGAGAAGCAGTGCATACCACACCTGCTTTGCAGCCCAAATAACGAATTGCAAAACTCAATTCTGGTGTAGGTCTTAACGAATCGAATAAAAAAACTTTAACTCCATTCGCAGCAAAAACATTAGCAGTTGTTTCAGCAAAGAATCTACTATTGTTTCGGCTATCATGCGCTATAGCAATTTTAATTTCTTCTCCTCCATAAGTTTTTTTAAGGTAATTAGCAAACCCCTGAGTAGCCATTCCAATAGTATATTTATTCACGCGGTTTGTACCCACTCCCATTAATCCACGTAACCCACCAGTTCCAAATTCGAGATTTCTATAAAACGCATCCGCTAATTCATCAGGATTATTTTGCTGTAAATCAGCTATAATTGCTTTTGTTTGATCATCGTAGTTTCCTTTTTCCCAGATATTGATTCTTTCTTGAATAGCAGCATTCATTGTTTGTTGAATTTTGTTTAGACAACAATTTTAGTGATAAATTTTTATACTGCAATGAATAAACTTACCACAAAAGTGGATTGCGACTGGTCTTATAGTTTCTATAAATTAAGGAGAGTTCAAATACATTGGAAGTAACAGAGCCAGATTTTGCAGCAGACATTCTCACGTCGTATGTTACGCCAAACTGAAAATCTTTAAACACATACCCAACATATGGAATAATTGCATCTCCTACTCTATAATAAGTACCTAAATTAAATACTCGTGGAGATTCAGGATCATCTGAATGAGAAAAACCAAAATAACCTCCCCCAATAAATCCGCTTATACCACTTTGCAATTGATATAGTCCACTCATATTTACATCTACACGATCGTTCAATAACTTGCCTATTGAAAAATGCGCTCCGTACCTAGGGTTATTCATTTGAGATCCATTATCATATACTGTTTGTTTTGTTTTAATGAAACGATATCCTGAAATTCCAAAATCAGCAACCATTTCTTCTGTAGTAAAAGTATAGGTTAGTCCTGCACAAACGGATGAATACCCAGGAATATTGGTTAAGCCAGGCTCCCCTGTTGGCAATGCTCTGTTAAATCCGCTAGAACTCAACTGTTGCCCAGTAGTAAGTTCATCAAAATTGATATTGGTTTTATTGTACACATAGCCCAACCCACCAGATAATCCATGTATTTCATTTCTATCTAAAGCAACATGAACGGAAGCATTTAATGTAAAAAAAGTACTTTTATAAATCCCTTCAAGCGCATCATCTTGCATAAACATTACTCCTAATCCTATATAGGAGGGAGATTCTGGAAGTTGATAAATTTTGCCATCCGCTGATACAGACTTGGTATTATAATTGGTTCCAAAACCCAATGATTGATTTCTAAAAGAAGCCATAGCCCGCCATTTGTTGTCTCCATTACCTGCAAGAGCAGGGCTTATTGAAAGTGGAGAAGAAAAGAATTGCGAAAAATTTGGATCTTGAGCAATAAGTGGTTTGATCACACAAAATTGTACAATCAAGAATGTAAATAATAGGTAAAAAAACTTTTTTGCCATTATGCTATCTTAGAAGAATTATTGATCCTTTTTGTGAGATTGTTTTACCGTTGATATCAATAGCTTCTGCTATCCAAACATATGCACCTAATGGTTGATCAGCGCCATTCACTCTTCCATCCCAAGGGATATCTGCATTTCTCGTTTCAAACACTAGTTGCCCATATTTATTAAAGATTTTGAAATATTTAAAATCTTTAATTCCTGCTAGGTAAACAAATAATTGGTCATTGGTTCCATCTCTATTAGGCGAGAAAGATTTTGGTACAAAAATTTCAACCAAGCCATTTTCAAAAACAAATGTTTTAAGTGTATCCGTAGTTACACAACCATATTCCGAAATAATATTTATAAAATAGGTTTGATTGGTATTAAAGTTAAATGTTGGGTTAATGATATTTCCATTATCTAACCCAAAAGAAGGTACCCATTTGTGTTTATATATACTGCCTGTAAAAGTTCTGGCCATTAAAGGAGTTGGCGTGTTTTTATTTGTAAATACATTCGGCATATTAATTGGTAATTCAGGACGCCTGATTAAGATATTTGAATCCTTAAATACCGAATAACCGCAATAAGCCGAAGAAGCATATAATTTAATATTCTGTGTACCTGAATTTTTAAACGAATAAATAGTATTGCTTCCAGCTACTGAATCTTTGTTTCCAAAAACCCATTTCCAATCAATTACACCCGTTGTAGCTGTATCGGTTAAGTTTTTAAAATTGATTGGCGTATTTACACAAGAGCTATCGTAACTAAAATTAATTACAGGGTTATTAAATACCTGAATCATTCTTATTGAATTAACCGTTCTATTATAACAACCAAATGAATTTACTGTACCACCACTATAGAAACCTGGTAACAAAGCATTGAAAACAGCCCCTACTGCTCCATTAATCAAGGAGTCATTTCTAAACCATTGATACCCTGCACTAACAGCACTAACCGTTAACGGCAAAGTTGCGCCAACACATAACTGGTTTCCCCTAGCAGCAATTACTGAATCAAAGGGCAGTGGATATAAATCCTGTGTTAAAGAAACAGTACTGGTATCATTAGAACAATAAGCATCTTTAACACGAAGCAATTTAAAAGTATACGTGTTTGCATTTGGCAAAGATGATTCATAAATGGTATAAGGCGATGTTTTGATATCAGTGATTGTTGTTGGTAATCCATTTTTTGAATCATTGTAACTTAAAGACCAAGGGCTTGTACCAGAGAAATTAACCAATATAGAATCTTTTCCATTTCTACATAACCCAACAGGCCCTGAAATTCTGGTTGTTGGAATTGGATTTACATTCACTTTTAATTTAAAGCTATTACCTATGCAACCATTACTTGCAGGCAATACCGAATATGTTGCAGATGCAGGGTCGATACTAAGATTTGTTAATTGTTGATTGATAGATGCTAGCCCAGGGGTGGTATCTGAAGTAAAACCTGTTACAACCCCAAATGGAGCAATTACTGGAATATTCCAGATAAATGTTGTTCCAACTGGAATATTTGAAGGAGTAAACGAAAATGCAGCACCACTACAAGCACTAGTTTCTTGCTGAGTTAAATTGGGTGCAGGTTTAACGGTTACCACTACATTGAAAGGAGCAATTGTGCAAAGATCGCCAACAGGTTGAATAATATAATTGGCAGTAGCTGATGTTATACTTGTATTAATAAGTGTATCACTAACCACTGATAATGGATTAATAATATTTCGCGCACCAGTAATACTAGCAGTGGGCACAAGAACAGGACTTCCCCATGTATAAGTTGTTCTTGCTGGCATCAAATCATTAGGAACAACAAATGCAGACCCACTGCAAATTGAATACACTTGTGATTTTAATATTGGAGCTGAATTAACCAAGACTTTTACAATTGAATTGGTATCAGTACATCCAAAAGCACTTAAAGTATATCTGTAAGAAACAGTAATTGGTGCAGTACTAGTATCTAACAATATTTCTTTAATTGAATTAAAACCAGAAGCTTTTACATTGCTAATACCTGAAACCGCATCACGAATCCAAGAAAAACCAGCAGAAGCAATATTACTTGTGGGTGTATAATTAAATTCTGTACTACTACAAACTGCAAGGGGATTTAAATTAGAGGTGAGCACTGGAATAGGGCTAATAGAGACAGATAAATTAAATGGGCGACCTACACAACCGGCAGTAAAAGTGGCAGGAATAATGGGTGTTACAATATAAGAAGCCGTACCAATAGCATTGGAATTATTAATTAAAAGTTGCGTTAATGTATTTTGAGCAACCAATAATTGAGGAGTTCCGCCACTTATGCCAGGAGTTTGAATAGGTGAAGACCAGGTATACACCGTATTATCAGGAGTATTTGGCGCTTTAAAATTAAATGATGCATTACTGCAAATTGAAGCGTTTTGATCTGGAACAGTTAATACAGGATTCACTGTAACAAATACAGATTCAATATTAGTACAGCCGTTAGCATTCAAGGTGAAATTATATGGTACAATAACAGCTGAAAAAGTTGGATTACTTAGCGCTTCATTTACATTACCTATTCCATTACTTACAACTTCATTAATTCCTACCACAGAAGTTCGGGCCCAATTAAATACAACGTTAAATGTTTTGCTTGTAGCCGCATAACTAAAAGTTGCACCAGAGCAAATAGCTGGTGGTGTTAATGTACTACTTAATTTAGGCGCTGGCTTTATTTGCACATTTACTACTTGCTTGTTTAAATTAGTACAACCGTTGGTAGATAATGTAAATGTATAGGCTACAGTAATATTTGCATCTGTAGTGTTATTGAGTATTTCATTTATATTACCAAAACTGTTCAACGCAGCATTACTAATACCTGCAATGCTGGCTCTAGTCCAAGCAAAAGCAGTACCTGCATTGCTACTTGTAGGATCATACATGAAACTTGTTCCGCTACAAACAGCAGCAGGAATTAAAGTACTATTTAATGTAGAGTTACTCGAGTTAATGGTAACAGCTACCGAAAAATTATTGCCAGTGCAACCATCTGTAAGAGGTGTAACCGTATAGTTTGCCGTGCCTGTTAAAATAGCTAAATTAGAATTGGTTAATTGTTGCGTAACAGAAGACTGGGGTGTATTTTGTATTGATGCACCTAATATACCATTTGATATAGTTGGTTCACTCCAAGTGTACAAAGTAGCAGCAGGGGCGTTACCAGGCAATACATTAAAAGAACTTCCACTACAAACAGTGGTTGTTTGCGCGGTAATAACTGCCCTAGGAGTAACTGATACCAATACTTTAAAAGTAGTGCCCGTGCAAGATCCTGAAACGGGCGTAACATCATAGGTTGCCGTTGCAACAGCATTGGTGGAATTAGTAAGCGATTGGCTGATTATAGTAACTGAACTTCCTTGCGATCCAGCACCAGTTAAAGATCCAACAGGATTAATTACAGGCGCAGACCATGTATACAAAGTGGCTGC
>JANOQC010000239.1:0-4167 GCA_031422175.1 Sphingobacteriia bacterium
TGCACCGGTAGCACTACCCAACCTGATGATGATTATGTGGACAACCGTAAATCGTGTTTCAAGAAGTGGTGCCGTTATTGGTGCAGAGGAACGACTTACTCCATACGAAGCCTTACAATCTATTACCATTTGGGGAGCTTACCAGCATTTTGAAGATAAGACCAAAGGTTCTCTTAAGGCAGGAAAATTAGGAGATATGGTTATTCTGGATCAGAACCCTTTAAAGGTTGACCCAATGAAAATAAAAGACATTGTTGTGCTTGAAACAATTAAAGAAGGGAAATCAGTTTATAAAAAATAAGAAATTATGAAAAAGATAATTATTACAGTAGGTACTTGCTTGCTATTTGTTGTTGCATTGGCTCAGGATATACCTGTCGCAGAAAAAACCACAAGCCCTAAGTCAAGCTTAACGGGTGATTGGGGCGGTGCAAGAGATAGTTTAAAAATGAACGGCTTAGTTATTGAGCCAAGGTTAACTTTTTTTCAGCATAATTATGTAGCAGGCGAAGGGGATAACGAATCCATTTTTTCCGGTAAGGCCGATATTATGATAAAATACAATGGGGTAAAATTGGGTCTTAAGCGATGGACACTGGTAACACATCTAGAGCAAAATTTTGGAAAATCACTGAACGGAAAAGGCGGTACGTTAATCCCCAACAACATTGCTACTACGTTTCCGGGACTTGATGGCAGTGATGCTTCTGATATCACTAGCCTGCACTTAGTTTACCAGTTTGGCAAAGCCAATGTACTTATGATTGGTAAAATAAATATGGTGGATATAGCAGGGGGAACCCGTTTTAGTGGTGGCGCAGGGATTGATGCTTTATGGAATGTAAATTTTGCAGGTCCCGTATCTGGTATTACCCCGCCTTATATGATGGGAGCCATCAGTACAATAAAAACTAAGGCACTTAAATATACTTTCATGGTGTACGACCCGGGCAATTATGCAAATCAAATTCTGTTTAAATCTCCATTCAAAACGGGAATTACCTTTTCTGGAAGCATCGAAAAAGAGGCTACCATTGGTGGTAAAAAAGGCAGTCACTCCTTTCGTGCCGCATATAGCACACAGAACGGAACCGACCTGTACGATCTTGGCGATATAGTATTACCGACACCCGAAAGTGTATTGGGAAGAAAAAACAGCCGTTGGTATGTCAATTATAATATAAATCAGCCTTTGGTTGATTATGCAGAAAAAGGAAAAGGCTGGGGATTATTTGGTATGGTTAGTATAAGTGATGGTAATCCCAATCCGATCCATTTCGGTATGCATTTGGGAATTGGCGGAAACAGTTTCTTTAAAAACAGAAGCGATGACAAATGGGGGCTGGCGATGTATCATTATTCTTTAAGTAACCCGTTGGAGGATTTTGCAGCATCATTAGGCAAGCCATTACGTAATGAAACCGGTGTGGAATTATTTTACCAAGCGTGGTTAACTAAATGGTTTTCGCTTGGTGGCGATGTGCAGTGGATAAATCCGATACTGAAAAATAATCCAGGGGCTTTGTTCCTGGGGCTGAGATCCAGTATAAAAATTTAACTCTATCAAGATTGATGGGACAAATGTACTTTTAATCATTTTTGAAAGAGAAAAGGATTTAAAAGGATAATTAATTTAAGTGATAAATAATAATCAAAAATCATGAAAAACCTTTTAACAACAATTATAGTATTAAGCAGCTATTTAACAATAGCGCAAAGCTCTTGGATTCTCATTAACAATGTCCAAATTTTTAATGGAAAAGACGAAAAAACTATTCTTGGTAATGTACTTATTACCGATAATATTATTACTAAAATTTCGTCAGGCCCAATAATGACCAATAAAAGTGGTAACACCAAAATCATTGACGGAAAAGGAAAATTCCTGATGCCTGGACTTATTGATGCGCATTGGCACGCTATTATGACAGCAAATACTTTAGAAGACCTTATGGATGGTGAGCCAGGATATGCATTTATAAAAGCTGGAGATGAAGCTAGTAAAACACTATTACGAGGATTTACATCCGTTCGAGATTTAGGAGGTCCATCTTTTGGATTAAAAAAAGCCATTGACGAAGGAGTTGTAAAAGGACCAAGAATATGGCCAAGTGGTTCTATCATTTCACAAACATCTGGTCATGGAGATTTTAGAAATGTAAATGAAAGACCCGTTTCACTCGGTGGACATATGCATCATTCCGAAGCAATAGGTGGCGCAACAATAGCCGATGGAAAAGATGCCGTACTTGTTGCGGTTAGAGAGAATCTAAAAAAAGGTGCTTCACAAATTAAACTTACCGCTGGGGGTGGTGTTTCGTCAGTCTTTGACCCATTAGATGTAAGTCAATTTACAGAAGAAGAATTAAGAGCAGCTGTAGAAGCCGCAGAAGATTGGGGAACGTATGTAACAGTTCATGCCTATACACCAAGAGCAGTAAGAAAAGCCATTGCAGCTGGTGTTAAATGTATTGATCATGGACATTTATTAGACGATGAAACTTTGAAAATAATTGGAGAAAAAGAAATTTGGTTGAGTATGCAACCACTTGACAGTACTGTCAGAGCTACATCTAGTACTGAACAAAAACAGAAAAAATACGATGTGGCTAATGGAACAGATCGAATTTATTCTTCAGTTAAAAAGTACAAATTAAAACTTGCTTGGGGAACAGATTTATTATTTGATCCATCAGCAAATGCAAAACAAACATCAACCATACCAGCAATGAAAAAATGGTTTACCCCATTTGAAGTGCTAAAAATGATTACTTATGATAATGGACAACTTCTTGCTTTTTCAGGAAAGAGAAGTCCTTATAGAGCTGGAAAACTAGGAGTCATTGAAGAAGGTGCTTATGCCGATTTGATTTTGGTAGACGGAAATCCATTACAAAACATAGATTTGATGGGCGATCCTACCAATAATTTTCTTTTAATTGTAAAAGATGGATTGGTATATAAAAACACTATCGGGAAATAGAATTTATTTTTTGTTTTTCACTACTTGACTTCTTTTACTTTCTTTGCTGTAACAAACAATCCGGCGGTATATTTCTCGTACAAGTCAAACAAAAACTCCATACGTTTCGCTTCACTGCTAAAGGTTTGTTTACTATAAGCGGCATCGACAGCTTTATCCAATTCATTATGCGCTTTTACTAGAGTAGGGGGCATATTATCCGTTTCATATAAATCTCCTAATGAACTCTTAGTGAAACTCAATCTAACATCTAAAACATTTTGTGCCTTTTCTTCAATTGTTTTTATTTGTTTATCTGTTGGATTTTCTGGCCAAGAAAAATTGTTGTAAACTATACCATTTGAATATCTAAAATCACTTTTTAAGCGGCCACAAACAGTTTTTACCCAAGCCATATGCATTAATGAAGTTAAAATTCCAAAATGATAAAGAGTTGCTTTAGGTATAATTAGGCATAAATTACTTGCAATATTGTTTTTTGACATGAACCCAATTGGAATGTATTTTCTTCTTTCAGAAGACACACTGGGAATTATTATGTATTCCGATTCTTCATGAGATTTAAAGGCAAACTGAGTCGGATAATCTGCTAATTTCTGAGTGTCTTTTCTTTCGCTTCCAAGTCTAAATTTTCTAACATTTCCAATTCTTAACATAAGGAACTGTGAAGATTTTAATTCAGATGGTTCAAAGTTTTCAATCCATAAACAATATCTAATTCTACCATTAATAAATTCTTCACTTCCAAAATATCTTCGAATGAATTTCTCAATGAACGGTTCATTTTTAAACGCTTCATTTCTTTCTTCTTCATCCAAAATAAGCCAACCACCATCTATTGGTTGATTTCCAAATTTTATTTTTGGAACATTACAAATTGCTTTAGTTCTTTTTTCTACAAAGATATTTTTTGCATCTACTAAATACTGATTAATATTTTTAGCTTTGATTTCGTGAGCTAATCCTTTGATATCCTCATATTCAAATATTCGTTTATCAGTAGTATCAAAGTTAGCAAAGCCAACAATCACGCAATATACAGCAGCGTTTCCTTTTGCTTCATTACTCCACCTAAAAGTACGGTGTGCAAAATGAATTTTTATACCATATTTATGTAGCATTTGTCCCCAAAGTATGCTGGTTTGTTCTCCTTGCACAATAGAATTAGTAGAAACAAAAGCAAC
>JANOQC010000240.1:0-4781 GCA_031422175.1 Sphingobacteriia bacterium
GCCACGAGATTAATGCCCTTGTACGTCCAAAAGATTTAAGAGACACCTATTTACCAGCTTTTAAACTGTGTGTTGATGCTGGCGTAGAAGCAGTAATGTGTGCTTATAACCGAACAAATAATGAGGCTTGTTGTGGTAGTAATGTTTTGTTACAAGATATTTTGATTAATGAATGGAAATTTAAAGGACATGTAGTAAGCGACTGCGGGGCATTGGATAATTTTCATAAAAGACATGGAGTAACTTCCAATTCTGCAGAATCAGCAGCCTTAGCATTAAAAAGTGGTGTTGATATTAATTGTGGTAACACCTATACAAAAAGCTTAAAAGAAGCTTTCGATAAAAAATTAATTACTATGGACGATCTCAATATCAGACTGAAACGTTCATTAAAAACTCGATTCGTACTGGGTATGTTTGACGATGCTAGTTTAAATCCTTATCGCGCAATTGGTCCGGAAGTTATCAACGACGCTGCAAAAAAGAAATTAGCATTAGAATCAGCTCATAAATCAATTGTGTTGCTCAAAAACGATAATGCATTACCATTAAATCCAAATCTTAGAATTATTTTTATGACCGGTCCATTAGCAGGAGAGAATTTGAGTTTAGTGGGCAATTACAACGGACTTAGTTCCGAAATGAGAACTATTGCAGAAGGGGTTGCCTCAAAAGTTTCGCCATCAACAGCTATGGAGTTTCGTCAAGGGGCATTGCTTACCACAGAGAATAAAAACGATATGGATTGGTTTAGTGGTCATGCAAAAGAGGCTGATGCAACCATTGTTACTTTAGGGCTTACGCTTTTGTTAGAGGGAGAAGAAGGCGAATCGCTTGCTTCTCCAAATAGAGGTGATATTGTAAATATGCGATTGCCTGAAAGTCAACTGTTTCTTTTAAGAAAAATCAGTAATAAAGCAAGAGGAGCAGGCAAAAAAGTAATTACCGTTATTTGTTCCGGAATGCCATTAGATTTAAGAGAAGTATGCGAACTTTCTGATGCAGTTTTATATGCATGGTATCCAGGCGAGCGTGGAGGTGACGCAGTTGCTGATATCATTTTCGGAAATATTTCTCCATCGGCTAAATTGCCAATTACTTTTCCAAAATCAATTGAACAATTGCCGCCATTCGAAGATTATTCAATGAAAGGAAGAACCTATAAATACATGAAAGAAACACCTCTTTATCCTTTCGGTTTTGGTCTGAGCTATGCAAAATTGGAATGGGAAAATGCAAAAGTTTCTACTACAAATATTAAGAAAGACCAAAATATCAATATTTCAGTTGATATTAAAAATACAGGGTCGATAAATGCAGATGAAGTTGTTCAACTTTATTTAACCATTAATAATGTAAAAGAAGAATTACCCATTTCAACGTTGGTAAATTTCAAAAGGGTTTCAATAAATAAAGGTAAAAATAGTACAGTAAGTTTTTCAGTTCCTTACAACGAATTTTCATTCATCAACAGCAAAGGTGAAAAAATTCAGCATAATGGAAAAGCAACAATCACCATTGCAAATGCTTCTCCAAGCGAAAGATCGCAACAATTAGGAGCCATGTCTTTTAAATTTGATGTTGAAATAAAATAGTTTTTAAAATACTAGAAAATCTAACTGACAAAAAATATTATTATATGTATAAAAAAATAATGCTTGGTATTTGCGTAATAATTGTAATAGTATTTACCATACCAACAATGGTCTCTGCTCAAACAGTTGGTGTATTTTTTGATTCGAAAGTGGCTCAAATAAAATTTGCTGCTAGCGATGTAAAAATCGCTCTCGAATCAAAAGGTTTTAAAGTTGAAATGCATTCTTTGAATACTCTTTCAGCTGATTATGCAAATAGGAAAGTAGTTATTGCACTTGCTTCAAATACACAAATTACAAAGCTATTAACTACACAGAAAGGAACTGTTCCAACCGGATTAGGAGAACAAGCTTATGGAATTAGAACTACAAGTTTACCACAAAAAACGTATTGGGTAATTGGTGGTGATATTAATGGTGCTTTGTATGGAGGATTAGAAATTGCAGAAAATATTCAATTCAATGGGTATAAAGAAATTTATAATAGTCAGGAGTTTCCTTCAATTCTAAAGCGAGGCGTTAAACTCAATCTACCATTCGACGAAAAGAGTCCAACCTATGAAACCAATAGCAAGGGAACTTCATATCAAAATGCCATACCTAATGTATGGGATATGACTTTTTGGGAAAGTTGGTTTGATGAAATGACGCGCCATCGATATAACTATGTTTCAGTTTGGAATAACCATCCTTTTACTTCCTTGGTTCTACTGCCCGATTATCCTGATTTGGCAATACAGGATGTAACTGGTTTTAAAGGGTATTCTAAAAAAATGACTATTCAAGAGAAGATCGTTTTTTGGAGACAAGTTATGAAACTTGCTCATGATCGTGGTTTCGAATTTTTGTTCTTCAATTGGAATGTTTTTGTATCAAATGCGAATGGAAAATATGGTCTTGCAAATGGCGAAACTTCAGATGCCAATAAGAATTATATGTATAAGAGTATGACAAAATTGCTCGAAACATATCCCGATCTCGATGGATTTGGCGTAACCAATGGAGAGAATAAAAGTAACCAAGAATTTTTATGGGCTGCTTATGGAAAAGCAATGTATGATTATGCTGTTAAAAATCCACAAAGAAAACTTCGCTTTATTCATCGCTGGCATCAAACAAGTCTTGCGAATATTAAGAAGACATTTTCCGGACTTTTTGAATTACCAAATGTAGCATTCGAAATGTCTTATAAATATTCTAAAGCCCACATGTATTCTACCCCAGTACCAAAACATTTTGATAATTCCAACGCTCCTAAACAGTTAGTGGAAAATAATATGAAAACATGGTTTACGGTACGTAATGACGATTTCTATTACAATACATGGGGCGACCCTTTCTATGCCCGAACTTATATTGATGGTATGCTTAAATATGGAAAGTATTTTTCGGGGTTCTATATTGGTTCAGATGGATTTTGCCCTACTCGTACTTTCTTTAGTAAAAACACTATTTCGCAAGGAATACTGGAAGTTCAACGACAATGGTATATGAATATGATTTGGGGTCGACTAGCATATAATCCAAAATTATCAGATGATGTTTTCAAAAATCACCTAAAGCTTAGATATCCGGCTATTTCTTCGGAAAAATTGTTTACTGCATGGAGCAAAGCTTCAAGTGGAATACAAAAGACAAATGAATTGTTGCATGAAGATTTTGATTTGGATTTTAAATGGTATCCAGAAGCTTGTCTTACCTATAAGGGTTTTGCAACTGTTGATATGTTTGCTGCAGCAGATGTTGGGCCTGGTTCATTCCTTTGCAATATTAAAAATAGTGCTAAAGATAGTTGTAACAGTAAAATGAGTTCATATCAACTTGCTGATGAAATAGAAGCAAATGCTTTATCGGCTTTAAATTTGGTAAATAATATGGGTGCAGTTGCTAATACCGAAATTGGGGTAACCGTAAATAATATTAAGGCAATGTCATATCTCTCTTTGTATTATGCTTATAAAATTCGTGGCGCCACATTTAAATTGGCCGGTAGCACTGCTAACACTACAACCGCTTTAGGTAAAGCATACGGCTGGTGGATCAACTATACAAACTTGATGGATATGATGTATGAAGGTCAAGCCAATCAAAGAACTAACGCTGTTCTTCCTAACTGGCATTTCCAAGATGAAGTTGTATTAAAGGAGTATCATAATAATGGAGGTGTTGGTATTCCAACTTTGAATAAATAATATATTTCAAATATGAAAAGTAGGAGCTACTAGTCTTATATGATTGATTTTAGTATTAAAGTAAAAGATTCAATAACCTTTGAAACTATATATTCAGCCACTATGCCAGGCAGTATTAAAATTTATTTGGATTGCATAACCAGACCATTATTTGGCAATTGTGATTATGATAGTACAAAAAGTACAAGGGATTATATGACTAAAAAATATAGAGTTGATGCACCTATTGGTGTTAAACATGTTTTCTAATAATGATTAAAAATTTACACTAGCCTTCAATGAAGTTTTCAAATATCAAAATTATAGTAATATTTCTTTTTATACTATCAGGTATTTGCGGGCTTATTTATGAAGTTGTTTGGTCTAAATATCTTGCTTTATTTATTGGAAGCACAGCATATTCGCACATGATAGTGCTGGCTACATATATGGGAGGATTGGCGTTGGGTGCTTTTTATTTGGGGAGATATTCCGATAAAGTTAAGAATCAACTTAAACTTTATGGATTGCTCGAATTGGGAATTGGAGTTTATTGTTTAGCATATCCTTTTATTATCGATAATGTAGGCAATCTATTTATTCAAATCGCTACTTCATTTGATGGAACTCCAGATAGAGGTGGAATGCTTCTTCTTAAGTTTTTACTAAGTTTTTCAACCCTAATTATACCCACATTCTTAATGGGTGGAACACTTCCCATTTTAACTAAGTTTTTCATAAAACACATTAACAATGCGGGAAAAGATGTTGCCATACTTTATTATATAAATAGTTTTGGTGCTGTTGTAGGTACAGGGCTAGCAGGATTTTTTCTAATTCGAATATATGGTGTTGAGAGTACGGTATGGATTGCAGCACTCCTAAATATTATTATTGGTTTAACTGCCTTAATTATTTCAAAATCAATTCAAATAAATACACAAATATTATCATCACCTGAGGCCAAAGTAGATTCGAACCATCAAATCTATTCTCGAGCAGCCATTCAAATTGC
>JANOQC010000241.1:0-39488 GCA_031422175.1 Sphingobacteriia bacterium
GGTAATTTATTAAAAATGTATTCAACCGTTTCTGCATAATTCATGGCAGTACAAAGATGCGATTAAATTAATTACTCAGTTTAAATTCAAAAACCAATGTGCCGCTTTGTTCATCGGCATCAGCAGGATTAAGTTTAAGCGTTTTAGCTTTGCGCAAGGCAATGTTTCGGATATTGATATTGGTGGTAGTAGTTCCCTTTGGATTTACGAGGGCAGCAATCACATTACCCGACTGGTCAACGGTAATATCAACCGCTACTTTGGCATTCTCGTTAAAATCATCTTCAAATGCAGGTAATTTGGTAATTCTCCTGCCATCTAAACCGGTGCGAATAGCAACTCCACCTGTTCCAGATTTGCCACTTGCTGCATTGCCTGTATAACTATCGGAATTAGGATTACCATTTGGGTTACCCTGATCACCTTTCCCTCCAGCAATACCTTGGTTGCGAACGCCGTTGTATGAATCAGCATTATTACCTCCAGGTCCTCTATTATTATTGGCTTTAAAAATAGCTTTAGGAATGGGAGCAGGGATGGGCTTAGACTCTGCAATTGGTTTATTGACCAATTTGGTAGGCTTTTTATTATTCACCCCAATATCTTCTTCTGATGGATTGTTCATTGGTTGAATGGGTTCGGCGTTTTGTTGGTTGATAGGGGCAGATTTGGTAACTGCTTTTTCAGCGGGTTGACCAGGGGCCTTAGGAGGGATATTTCCAAAACCTGTTTCACTATTTCCCAAATTTACTTCAATGCCTTCGCCTGTAATGGGTTCGGGTGGCATGGGTTTTTCGTAGTGTACATAAAAGAATATCAAAAACAATGCAATGGTGATTGCACAAGTGATTGTGAATGCTTTTATATTTTTTTCTTTTTCAAAACTCAAGTCCATAAAATGCAGCTACTGTAAAATTAGGGCTATTGTTGACTGAATGCTCGAAAAAAAAGTTAATAAAATTTGTTCAACAATTTTTCAAAACAAATACTATTTGCAACTCCTTGGTAAGGTCCGTAATTTTCAATGATAGTATACTTGTTCTTTTTATAGAGTTCGATGGCTTCTAATTGTTTGTTACCTGTTTCTAAAATGCATGTTGGAAATCCCAATTCCCTGGTCCAAGCTTCTAGTTCTTTGAGCATTAAAGATGCAATTCCTTTTCCTCTATGAGATGGTTCTACCCACATTCTTTTAACTTCCATACTTGTTTCATCATAAGCCCTGATAGCGCCGCAGCCAACCGCTAATTCCCCATCATAAGCAACGATAGCATGTTTGATCTTATCTGATTTATTAAACTGCGCATAGAAAGCATCTTCATCTCCATCCCTGATAGCAAGGTCTTTGTCTAATTCTTTTACCAGCATTTGAAAATCGTTATTGTCGGATTGGGTTCTTGTTATTGTGATCATAATTGATTTGGGTGATTATTGGTTGCCTTGATTTTTTAAGAATGGGTGCATATTTTTCTTAATGATTGAACATCCATGAAATTTAGTGTATTCAAGGTCAACAGGTGCTAAAAGTAAAAGGGAAAACTCGATAGATTCTTGATTATTAAATTCAATTTTCAATTTAGTGCCATTGTCGCGATTTCCATTATTAGAAAATATTTGTACAATATCCTTCTTGTTATTTGCTTTAGGGTTATCTAGATCTCCAAAATAAAAAATTGGATTAGCTTTTGAAATAATCAATATCTTATTTTTTGAATATTTATAATGATTATACAATGTTAGGATAGGAAATACAATAAGAAAAACTGCACTTCCAGTAAAAAATATTTTGAAAAAAATATGTAAAAGGAAGCTGTTGATAGTGGTTGGGGCCTGTAGTATTAATAAACCTAATATTCCACCCATAAACGCCAAAAAGTAAGAAAATAGTTTAAATCTGTTATTGTAAGAAAATGTATAAACAAAGTCCTGTGTTCTAAAATTAATTATAATCTTGCTAAGACTATTAGTCGTTTTTTTAAAGCCAGTTGTGTCTAAGTTGTTTTTTTCAAAGAATACTTTTATGTATTCATAAATTGATTCTAATCGCTCAAAACTTTTAGTAAAGAGTGCTCCATTGTCTTCTAAGTAATAAATCACATATTTCCCATTATAATACAAGGCGATTTTTAAATAATCATTATTTGTTCCTTCAATTGTTATAGAAGGGTTGGTTAAACTGACAGCAAAATTTTCTCTCTGCTTATTCCATGGAAATCCTTCAATCAATTCAATTAGTTCCTCATAATTACGCTCTTTAATATCTACGAATTCACCAGATTCGAAATTGTTATATTGAACTTTTGAAATTAATTGTTGCATTGAAGGTTGATCAACAGGTTGGAATTATCGAACGGTCTTAGTTTGAATTTGAAATTACTTAAAAAATATATCATACCCAAACCTGAGAAAAGTAGTAGAAACAATCAGTAAGAAAAATATGCGGATATATAGATTGCCTTTTTAAAAACCATTTTTTGGTGATACGGATATGTCTACTATTAAAAATGCTGACTTAATTTGTATTTATGTTATTATAATCTATCGTTCCATTTCCTGAGATTAAATAATTGGCTCGGCTAGCCAACAATTTGTAAGGTTAAACTGGAACGCCATCTTGGAATCTGAATTTTAGGCCCAATTTCTAGGTCCTGTTAAATTTATAGCCAATTAAGTTACTTAGTAAATGCCTGTTATCCCAAGAGCTAGGTCTACAATCCCTTGAACATTAAAATCGTCACATTAGTTAGCTTAGTTTAGTATTCTAAAAGAAATAATCAGTAATTTTAACTATGCAATCCTTACAAATAGGCCAAATTAAAGACTCAATACTCCAGCTGCTACCAGGTGCGGGTATTGTATTATTTGGTTCAAGGGCAAGGGGGGAAGCAACTATTAACAGTGATGTAGATTTACTAATAATTGTAGATAAGGAGTTTAGTAGTAATGAAAAATTGAACTTAGAAAAATCTATCCGTCGGGAGTTAACTGCTCAGTATAAATTGGCATTTGATATTATAGTGCAATCTAAAAAAGTTGCTGCTCAAAAGAAGAAATTACTTGGTCATATTGTTTATTATGCCATGAAGGAAGGAGTTTTGCTATGACTCCCGAAGAGGCTTCTTATGTGAAGGAATGGATTGATCTTGGCAGAGAAGATCTGGCTGTAGCTGAATTAATTATTTCTCATTCGCCAATAATGCTAAATAGTGCTTGCTTTCATTGCCAGCAGGCTGTTGAAAAATTCTTTAAAGCTTTTCTTGTTTCTAGAAAAGTAGAATTTCCAAAAAACACATAATCTTGAGCTTTTGCGATTGCTTTGTATACAGGAAGATATAGGTTTTGCTGAATTTGATGTTGGTGACTATGAAAATTATGCAGTTAGAAATCGTTATCCACACGACAATGAAATACCCGATTTTGCACAAGTGCAAGTGCTATATAGTGGAGCCTCGTATATTCTGTCTTTTGTTGAAGATATTATTTTCTAAATATATCCCACCCAAACCTTAGCAGGGTAGCTGTTACAATCAGTAAGAAAAAAATACGAATGAATTGATTGCCTTTGTAGATAGCTAATTTGGCACCAAGAATTCCGCCGATGCCATTGCTTACTGCCATTGGTATAGCCACCGACCAGAGTATAGAGCCTTTGAGCATGAATAAACTGATCGATCCTAAATTAGTAGATAGATTGATCAATTTAGCATGAGTGCCTGCTTTTAAAAAATCATAACCCAATATGCCAATGAAAGCCATCACCAAAAAACTTCCAGCACCAGGCCCAATGAATCCATCGTAAAAACCGATTACCAAACTAATTAATAAAGAATATAAAAACTGGTGTTTAGGATGAATATCTTTATGTGTATGTTGTCCAAAACTTTTTTTGGTATAGGTATACAACGCAACTCCAATCAATACTACAAAAATGATGGGCTTCATAAAACGATTACTTACCTGCGATAATAATTCCGAACCAGCAAATGCGGCTAGAAAAGCAATTATTCCCATCAGTGAAACTTGTTTCCAATTTACTTGCACTTTTTTTAGGTATTGCCTTGCAGCAAATGCAGTACCAGTAAATGCAGGAACTTTTAAAGAACCAATAACGGTAGCTACTGGAAATTGTGGTAAAAGTATCAAACCTGCTGGAGTTTGAATCAATCCGCCTCCTCCAACAATGGCATCTACAAATCCTGCAAGAAACGCAAATAAGCAAAGTAGAATAATAGTGGTAGTGCTAATCATTTCGATTTGATATTGGCAATGATTAATCCAAGTATTACAATCGTTCCACTGATCAAATGCGCGGTACTCATTTTTTCTCCCAAAAATATTACTGCTTCAATGATACTAAATACGGGGATCAGATTGCCAAATAATACGGTTCTACTTGCACCTAATTTTTGTATGGCCATATTCCAACATAAAAAGGCAATGACCGATGTTCCTGCACCTAAATATAGGATGGAACCGATCAGGGTTGGATTCCATCGAGTGGCGGGTAATAAAAATAATTCCCCCACATAAAATGGGAACAACATCAAAGTGCCTATTCCAAAAAGGAGTAATAAAAAATGTGCTGCACTGATAGCTGTAGGCTTTTTTCTTACCAATACATTGTAAATAGCAAAGGCAAATGCACCTGCTAAGATCCATAGATCTCCTGTTGTAAAATGAAAAGCGGCTAATTTTTTTAAAGAGCCATTGGATATCAATAAAATAATACCCCCAATACAAATCAACATACCGATCAATCGGAATTGACCAACTTTTTCTTTCAAGAAAATAAAAGCCAACAGGGTGGCGAAAATAGGAGAGGAAGTAGTGCCGATCAATGCCATATTAATGGCCGATGTAGAATGACCTGCTATATAAACAAATGTGTTGAATAAAGCTATGCCGGTGAGCGAAACAAAAAATAAATAACGCTTATTGGCGAATACAATTGATTTTTCGGCATTGATCTTCTTCCATGCAAAAGGAGCAATAAAAAGTGTGGCAGCGAACCATCTGTAAAAAGCCAAACTGATAGGTCCGATATCGGCATTCACAGCGCGCGAAATAATAAAATTACCCGACCATAATAAAGTGGCCACTATTGCTAGTAGCACTCCTTGTGCAATATGGTTATTGCGCAGCACCTGCATAGCTGCTATTAAAGTCTCCTTTAATTCTTTCCATCGGTGGGTTAAAATAACCAAATTTTAAATCAGGGAATTCTTCTCTTAATAATTCCATCATTTGTTTTACACCGATCATTTCGCCAGATTCATGAAAGCCAATTTTGCCCATATACCAATCCGGATCGATATTGAAATTTCTCCATTGGATCATATTCAAACCAGTTTCTTGAATGAGTTTGCGCAATGCTTCGTACTCGGCTTCGCTATCTGTAATGCCAGGGAATACAAAATAATTGATGCTCGTCCAACCTCCATGCGCGAGCATCACTTTTAAACTCTCTACAATATCTTCAAACTGATAATTATTGGGGCGGTAATAAGCTTCGTATATATGTTTTTGAGCAGAGTTGGTACTTACCCTCATGCTATTCAAACCTGCATCACAGAGCACTTGTACGGCATCTGGTTTAGATCCATTGGTATTGATATTGATACTTCCTTTTTCGGTATGCTTGCGCATTTCTTTGATCGACTCTGCAATGGTTTCCCACATCAGTAATGGCTCTCCTTCGCATCCTTGTCCAAAGCTTACAATTGGAAATGGCGCATTCATTAAATGAGGAACAGTAAACTCTACAATTTCTTCTGCTGTAGGTTTAAAAGTTAATCGGTCCTGTGTAGATACAATCGTTTCTTCTTCTGGTTGAAATGATATGCATCCGATACAATTAGCATTGCAAGCAGGGGAGGTAGGTATGGGGCATTCCCATCTTCCTAAAGAAAAATTACGGGCAGCAGGGCAATGATAAGTCATGCAACATTTTTCCATCAAATGCTTGACCAATCTATTTTCGGGATAGGCTTTTAATAAATGTGCAGTGCCAGTTTCAATTTTTGCTTCGTCGTAACCTACTGATTCTTGCCGAATATCTTGTTCAATTCTAACAGCAGTTACATAATATTGATCGTTCTGCCAACCAACTGCTGTATAACAAAACAAAGGAAGTGTTGGAGCGCCCTCCATGGTTTCATAAGCAGCAATAAATAATCCGGTATGTGCAGGTGGAATAAATGCTGCTACTGCCCAGCCTTTCTCGCACAAACGCATATCTCCAGACGAAACATCAATTCCAATACCTCTTCTACCGGGTAGTTCATATAAATTTCCACCTTCAGGTAATTCAATCCATTGATCATTGGGTACTTCAAATGCATCCCATCCTGCTCTTCCAACAGCATACATGGTTTCATCTTCAAAGATATTGCCTTTGCCATCAGAATATAATAAAAATGGACGTAACTGATTGTTCATTGTAGTTAAATTATTTAAGCAGGTATTATCAGTTTTTGTGCAAATTGGTTAAACTCTTTTTCTATATCTTCCGAAACTGCGGCATTTACTTCTTTTTGAAAAATACGATTATTTTTAAAATCCAAAGTGAGTATACCATCTTTTAAAATGGCATTATTAAATTCAACCCATTGATGTCTTTTCTTTGGAAAACTGTTGAACACAATCTCTTCTTCGTCAAATGCAATCTCTTGCGGAAATTTCACTTGTTTTTCTAGCAATGCAGCCATCAAGTAAATGAAAGCTATCCACAAACCATCTTTTTGAAAATACCAACCAATTGCAGCAAGCAATAGTGCTAAGCGATAAGATGGGTCAACATTTCTCTTTTGTTGTAGGTAACAAAAAATCCACCAGCCTACAATTAATAAAGAAATCAATATTGGTCGAATGCTGTTGCTTGGATTAGCTATGGCAGTAACAATTAAACCAATTACTGATAATAATATCATCAATTGACTAATAATATTAACTCTGTTTTGATTGTTCTTTTTTAAAACGATGATGTATTCGTAAGTTTTTACCATTATGATACCATTATATTACAAAGACGCCACAAAATGCTGGCACCAACATTACTGTCCCAATCTGTTTGTCCAACACCAATTTCTACCAAATCAAAACCAATCAATTCTCTGCCACTCTCTTTTATTTTTTGAATCAAATAAATCATTTCCTCACTTTCAAATCCACCAATAACTGGTGTACCTGTATTTGGGCAAAGTTTTCTATCTAAACCATCAATATCAAAACTGATATATACTTTTTGTGGAAGATTTTGTGCAATCTCGTTGGCAATTGTTTTCCAGGGCTGACCATCAAACAATCTATTTTTAACTTGTTTGTCAAAATAAGTAATTACCCTATAATTGCTATTGCATATATAGTTCCATTCTTCTTCGCAATAATCTCGAATACCTACTTGAACCAATTTAGTTATGGCTGGTATCTCAGATAGTGCATTATACATGATTGATGCATGTGAATAATTGAAGTCTTCATATTTAATGCGTAAGTCGCAATGCGCATCTATTTGCAAAACACCAAAATCTCCGTGCTTTTCAGACAATGCTTTCATTAATCCCAAAGAAGTACTATGGTCTCCCCCCAATATTGCTACTAGTTTGTTTTTGTCTAATAGCGTTTTACTATTCTGGTAAACCCAATTATTCATGAACGCACTTCCTTCATTAATTTCTTTCAAACTCTTACACATGAATTTGTTTTCTTCAATAGAAGCACCTTGTGAAATATAATCAATATAGAGTTCGGCTTCTTTGCGTAGATAATCGTTTTTAAACAATAATTTTTTATCAATCTCTTGCATAAAAAATCCTTGCTTCCATCCCGCGTTACCATCTACATCAAATATGTCTACAAAAAGACTAGACCTATTTACATGATTCGCTGCTCTTGCAGTTCCAGCAAGATGACTTACAGTAACTTCCCATGGAACAGGTATGATTACTAGTCTGGCATCTTCTTCGGTAAATGGAAGGCCGAAAATATTGTTATTTGGGTTTGATACCTTGTTGGGGTTGAACCTAGATAAATCTGTCATGGTAAACACATTGAAAACGGATTGCAAGTTAGTAGCAATTTCTCGATTTTAGGGTATAACTGTTAGTTTATTGATGAGAAAGCATCAATAAAAGTTATAAAACCAATCAATTATACCCAAACTGATCAATTATGGGTTAATAAGTGTTATTAAATTATCTTTGCATTTCAAATCTTAAAAATGAAGACTACCCATATTATAATTCTTGTTTTTATAGCTGCTGCAATTGCAGTGCTGGTCCAATATTCAGGCGATTTGTCTACCTATGAAACTATTGCTTCTGCCAAAGAGAGGGAAGGTAAATTTGTAAATTTAATTGCCAAAATCGACAAGCAACAACCCATCGAATATGATGCTGTAAAAAACCCGAATTATTTAAGTTTCACAGCTGTAGATACGCTGGGAAATACCATCAAAGTTATCTATCACGATGCCAAGCCTACTGATATGGAAAAAAGTGAAAGAATTGTTTTAAAAGGTTCGGTAAAAGGGGGTGTTTTTGATTGCACGAGCATTTTATTAAAATGCCCTTCTAAATACAAAGACGATCCCAAAGCCATGCAGGAGTTACAAACAACTAATTAGTTTTTTTTAATTGAATTGAGTTTACATGAACTATATAGGTGAGCATTTATTACCCGGTCAAATTGGTCATTTTTTTGCAGTACTGAGTTTGGTTGCTTCTTTGTTGGCAACCATTTCTTTTTTTAAAGCCAGTCAATCTAAGTTGATTGAAGAAATAAATAGTTGGCAAAAGCTAGGAAGAATTTCTTTTGGTTTTGTAACCTTTAGTGTATTGGCATTATTCGGTGTTCTCTATTATATTATTTCCAATCATTTATTCGAATACAAATATGCTTATACCCATAGCGATAGAAGCTTGCAAGTAGAATATTTATTAAGTTGTTTTTGGGAAGGACAAGAAGGTAGTTTCATGTTGTGGAGTTTTTGGAATTGCTTTTTAGGATGGATGTTAATTTGGAAAGCCAAAAAATGGGAAGCTGGCACAATGACTGTAATGGGTTTTATACAGTTTTGTATTGCCACAATGTTGATTGGGATATACTTTTTTGATGTAAAAGTTGGTAGTAGTCCATTTGTACTATTACGCAATGAAATGGATGCTCCTATATTTAGTAGACCAGAATATTTAAGTTTTATTAAAGATGGCACTGGTTTAAATACTTTGCTCCAGAATTATTGGATGGTTATTCATCCTCCAATTTTATTTTTGGGATTTTCCTCAACCATTGTGCCCTTTGCATTTGCATTTGCAGGATTGATGAAGAACAATCATGACTGGACCAAGCAAGCCATTCCATGGGCATCATTTTCGGCAGCTGTTTTAGGCACTGGAATTATGATGGGTGCTGCTTGGGCTTATGAAAGTTTGTCATTTGGTGGATATTGGGCATGGGATCCGGTAGAGAACGCTTCTTTGGTTCCTTGGTTAACTTTGGTTGCTGGCTTGCATACCAATATGATTTTCAAAAGCAGTGGTTATTCTTTGCGACCTACTTATTTCTTTTATATCATCAGTTTTGTATTGGTGCTTTATTCTACTTTTTTAACAAGGAGTGGAATCTTAGGCGATACATCTGTTCATGCATTTACTGATTTGGGTATGAATACCCAATTGTTGTTGTTTGTATTGGTATTTTTTGTACCTGCGATGGTTTTATATTTTATAAGGTATAAATCTATTCCATCCATTAATAAAGAAGAAAATACTTACAGCAGAGAGTTCTGGATGTTTATTGGTTCTTTAGTATTGTTTTTATCGGCAGCTGTAATTATTGCAAAAACATCTACACCCGTTTGGAATAAAATATTTGGAACAAGTATTGCTCCTCCGGAAGATGTAGAATTTGCATATAATCAAATTCAAATTTTTGTAGCAATATTAATAGGTTTACTCACAGCAGTAACTCAATATTTAAAGTATAAGGATACGCTAAGGAGAAATTTTTATAAAAAATTAGCTGTTCCTACAATAATTGCTTTAGTGATTTCCTTATTGATTGGTTTTTTAGGGAATATTGATTATTATAAAAAAGGGGCTGGCTTTCTGGGCGCCATTTATGTAGCCATTTTTTGTGCAGTCTATGCAATAGTTGCTAATACTGCCTATATATGGTTGGGTGTTAAAGGAAAGATAAAAGCAGCAGGTTCATCTGTAGCACATATTGGTTTTGGAATGGTACTTTTAGCCATACTAATTTCTTCCAGTAAAAAAACAGTTTTGAGTTGGAATACTACTGGTGTATCTCCACTTCAAGTGGATCCAAAAGAAAAAAATAATCCAGCAGGCGATCCCGCAGAAAATCTTACTTTATTTAAAGGCGTTGCAACCGATATGGGGAGATACATGGTTACCTATACCATGGATACCACCAACCCAAGAGACCGTAAGCGTTACTTTGAGATTGATTTTAAAGCTAAAAAAGACGACGATAATTTTAAGCTTTATCCCGATGTAATTAAGAACAATAAAGGGATGGAAGGCTTTGCCGCAAATCCTGCAGCTAAGCATTATTGGCACAAAGATATTTTTGTATACATCACTTCTTTCCAAGAAAATAAAAATGCCGACACAGTTAGTTTTCAAAACAAAGCACTAAAAGTAAAAGACACTATTTTCTATAGCAATGGGTTGATGATTTTGAATAGTGTAGCTGTAAATCCATCTGAACAAAAAAACTTGTATACAACTGATGAAACGGCGGTTTTCTTAGATATGACAGTTATTACAAAAGAAGGAAAGCGTTACAAAGCTAATCCGGGCGTTGCAGTAAAAGGACAAGATTTAAGATCAATAACCGATACGGTATTGTCTCAAAGCCTGATCATTAAATTTAATAAAGTTATCGATCAAAAAGAGGGGAGGCTAGAAATCGGGATAAAAGAAACTGGCAATATAACCGACTTATTAACTTTGAAAGTATACGAATTTCCTATGATCAATATGTTGTGGTTGGGAATATTAGTGATGGTAGTAGGGTTTGTTTTATCGATTATTCAAAGAGTTAAAATATTATCAAAATCTTCATTTGGTCCCTAGCAGCGTAGGTTACTTTTTGAGTGTCTTGGTATTAATATCAGTCAATTAGACTAATTTTATTCTTCTTGAAACGCACTAGATACCATATTGTTCTTCTTGTAGTTTTACTCACATTATTATTGAGCAAGAGCTCATTTGCACAACAAAGTATAGTTGATACACTAAAAGTAGGTGCATTTATTACTCCAGAAGGAGATACAATAGGTCAATCTTATTTACCTCCAGTTTTAGTATATGGAAGAATGTCTAAGAAATGGCGAAATTATTGGGCCGACTGGACACGTCTTAGAAATGCCGTATACGTCACCTACCCATATGCAAAAGCGGCTGGAAAAATAATGAATCAAATCAATGCGAAATTGGTGAATGTTTCCGACAGAAGTAAGCGCAAGGCCATTATTAAAACGCATGAAAAAGAATTAAAAAAAGAGTTTACTGATAAACTAACACAGCTTTCTGTATATCAAGGAAAAGTTTTGATGAAATTAATCAATCGGGAAACTGGTAACAATTGTTATGAAATAATTGACGAGTACAAAGGTTTTGTAAGTGCTGCTTTTTGGCAAACCATTGCAGTCTTTTTTGGGAGTAATTTAAAACAATCCTACGAGCCAACTAGTAAAGATTTGGATATGGAAAAGATTGTAAAAGATGTTGAAGTAATGTATGGTTACCGAACAGCATCATAGTGTTTCAATAATTCAATAAAATCTTTTCTAGAAATCATACCCGCTCCCAAACTTTCTAAATGACTAGTGTATACCTGACAATCGATTAATCGAATTCCTTCCTTTTTTAAATGTTCAACAAATTGTATAAATGCATATTTGCTTGCATTGAATTTTGTACTGAACATGCTTTCTCCAAAAAAAACTTTACCTAATTTTATTCCGTATAAACCTCCTACAAGAATTCCATTATGCCAGGCTTCGGCACTGTGTGCATATCCCATTTTATGCAATTGAGTATAAGCAGATTCCACTTCATCTGTTATCCAAGTTCCTAATTGATCGTCTCTTCTAGTAGTTTTACAAAAATGAATTACTTGAGCGAAATCATTGTTAATAGTAATACTAAATTGATTGCTTCGTATTATTCGTTGCATCGATTTAGTTATTTTCAATTCATCAGGAAACAATACGAATCTTGGATCTGGACTCCACCAAAGTGGAACACTTCCTTCAAACCATGGGAAAATACCCAATTCGTAAGCCAATAAAATTCTTTTTGGGGATAGATCTCCACCCATCGCCAGTAATCCATCTGATTGGGCTTTTTCTACCAGTGGAAACCAATATTTATGTGTAAGTATTTGCAGGGTTGATTGGTTTAATAAACAATGTTTAATCAACCATTTCAACAGTTGCACCAATTCCTCTTTCTGTGATAGAGTTGCACATTGGCTTTAAAGTATCATAATCGCCGCTTTTAACAGCATATTTACCCTTGTGATGAATAAACATGGCACATTGTTCCGCTTGTTCATGAGAATGCCCACAAATCTCAATAAGTGTTTCTATAACCCACTCAAAAGTATTTACTTCATCATTCCATACGATTAAACTATAAGAAGCGGATAATTCAGTATCCATATCCGATTCGAACACTTCCCAAGGCTTAGAAGCAGAGAACAATTTAATAGACATAATGCAAATGTAAGTTTTGGGCCATTAAAACCAATCTTTTTAAAGAATAGTATAAAAAAGAACATTTTTTTTTGGCTATTAGTTTACAGACCCTATTTTTGCACTCCCAAACAACAAAGGGAGCATAGCTCAGTTGGTTTAGAGCATCTGCCTTACAAGCAGAGGGTCCGCGGTTCGAACCCGTGTGCTCCCACAAATTAACCCCGAAAATTCGGGGTTTTTTTATGTAAATACTGGTGCATGGTATTTTTATATGTAATTTGTAGTCATGAAGACTACTTTAAGTTTAATTGAAGAATTAACAGCAAATATTCCATTTGCAAACAAAATTAATCCAACAATTTCAGCAACTTCTGTTGGATGGCATATTGATCATAGTTTAATGGTTATCAATCAAATTATTGGTGCAGTGCAAGCATCAGATTCAAAAGAATATAAGTGGAGTTTCAATATAAAAAGATTGGTTGTATTTACAACTGGTAAAATTCCACGAGGTAAAGCCAAAGCGCCAAAGTCGGTTATGCCAGAATTAACCTTTGATGAAAAAGATATAAAAACTAAAATGGAGAAGGCTTATTATAAATTAGGGAAGTTAAATGAGTTGCCAGCTAATCATTTTTTTGTTCATCCTTTTTTTGGACATTTAAATGTAAAAGCAACAAAAAAAATGATTGCCTTACATACAGACCATCATCTAGCTATAATTAAAGACATCATTGCTTCAACAAACTAAAATAATTATTACTTTATTAGTGTTGAGCCTCTAGCAACTAATGTAGATTTCAAAATAATGTGTTCATTTGGAATAAATGTTCTATTCTTATCTAAGTGTTTAAATAAAATACTTGCAGCCTCTTTTCCCATTTCAAATGCTGGTTGCTTGATAGCGCTGAGGGAGGGTTTCATTAAATGAGCTGTTGATAAATTAGAAAAGCAAATCACTTTGAGCTGCTCAGATATGTTGATTTTTAATTCATCACAGACCTCGTAAATAGTAATTGCCAATTTTTCAACAGAAGCAAAAATGGCATCTGGGGCATTTTTATTTGAAAGTATTTTTTTTATTTTAGTATAATTATTAAAATCATTATTTGTACACTTTATGAAATTTGATTTGATTGGTAGTATATTGTGTTTGTTCAATGCTTCTAAATAGCCTTGCATTCTTTTATTATCAATAGAAAGCGATTCTGAAATTGAAGCAAATGCAATGTTCTTACAATTATTAATAATTAAGTGTTCAGTTGCAGCTAGCCCTCCTTGAAAATCATCAGTGGTTACTTTGGCCGTTTCTATTTCATGACAGATACGATCAAAAAATACAATAGGAATATTGTGATTGATTAGTTCATGTAAATGATCAAAATTTTTAGTAGCTGAAGAAAGCGACATGATAACACCACCAACTCTTCCGCTTTGTAAATGCTTAATGATATTTACTTCCTTTTGGTAATCTTCATGGGTTAAATAAATCAATACATGATAATCTCTTTCTTGTGCAACTGATTCTATTCCATTAATAGCCAGGGAGAAAAAATTATTAGCTATCTCCGGAATTACTACTGCTATGGTTTTGCTTTTTTGTTTTCGTAAACTGCTGGCATGAGGGTTGGGTTCGTAATTGAGTTTTTTTGCCAGTACATTAACCCTTTTTTTTGTTGCCTCACTAATTTCATGACTGTCTCTCAATGCTTTAGATACAGTTGAAATAGATAAATTTAATTGTTTGGCAAGTGTTTTGAGATTGATCGATTCCATTTGTTTCGATTCTAAGAAAATAAATATAATGTAATCTTTTTTAAAAAAGGCACTTTTTACGAAAAATTACTACAACGTTTTCGTAAATAATTGTCATTATCAAATTGTATTAATAAACATTTTGATTCAAATTGTGTATTGTAACAATTTATTTGTTACCAATGAAATTTTGATAGGAAGTTTAAGTGAAGATAATAGGGTAAAGACAAAATTTGTTTTAAATATAAAATTAATAAAAAATGATACAAGTAAAAGGGTATGGCTCAAATCACAAGGATGATTCCATTCACCCATTAACATTCGAAAGAAAAGCTGTAAGCGATTCGGATGTATTAATTGATATTTTGTATTGTGGTGTATGTCATTCTGATATACATATGGCCAGAAGTGAATGGGGGCCATCTATTTATCCGATTGTACCTGGTCACGAAATTGTAGGTCAGGTATTGGAAGTAGGCAAGCATGTAACTAAGTTTAAAGTAGGTGATTTAGCTGGAGTAGGTGTTTATGTTGATTCTTGCAGAAAATGTACTTGTTGTAAATCTGGTTTAGAACAATATTGCGATGAGGGAATGACTCCATCGTATAATGGTTATTACCGAGATGGTGTAACGCCAACTTTTGGTGGATATTCTGCTACTTATGTGATTGATGAGCAATATACTTTTCATTTACCTTTTACAGAAAACCTCGAAGGCGTTGCGCCACTTTTATGTGCAGGTATCACTACCTATTCTCCATTAAAATATGCTGGGGTAACTAAGGGGCATAAAGTGGCTGTTCTAGGTTTAGGTGGATTGGGTCATATGGCTGTAAAATTTGCCGCTTCATTTGGTGCAGAAGTAACTATGTTGAGTACTTCTCCTTCAAAAGAAGCCGATGCTAAAAGACTAGGGGCACATCATTTTGTGTTGACAACCGATAAAAATCAATTAAAAGGATTAAAATTAAATTTTGATTTTATAGTGAATACTATTGCTGCTGTTCATAATATGAATCAATACCTCGAACTATTAAAAGTAGATGGAAAAATGTTGGTGGTTGGAATTCCTCCTGAAAACAATCGTTTTAATGCGGCTTCTATTATTTCAAAAAGAAGAAGTATTGTTGGTTCAATGCTTGGGGGTGTTAATGAAACTCAGGAAATGCTGGATTACTGCGCTGCAAATAATATTTATTCAGATGTAGAAGTAATTCCTGTGGATTATATCAATACTGCCTATGATCGTATCATTAAATCTGATGTAAAGTATCGTTTTGTAATAGATATGAAAACTTTAAATAAACATTAATGAATAATATTTTCTCATTAAAGGATAAAACAATTGTTGTAACAGGTGGTACGGGAATTTTAGGCCATGCATTTATCAGCGCTATTGCTGCTGAAGGAGGCAACGTAGTGATACTAGGAAGAAATAAAATAGTTGCAGAAGAAAGAGCACATCATTTAACCCAATTAGGCGCAAATGCAATTCCTTTGATAGCAGATGTATTAGACGAAGCTGCACTTAAATTGGCTAAAGATGTTGTGATTAATCATTTTGGAAAGATTGATGGATTGGTTAATGCAGCAGGCGGAAATATTTCAGAGTCGGTAGTTAAACCAAGCGAGGATATTTTTTCATTGAATATAGAAGCTATTAGAAAAGCAATTGATTTAAATTTAATGGGTACTGTAATACCAACTCAAATATTTGGTCCTAGCATTGCCCAACAATCCACTGGAAGTATAGTAAATATTTCTTCGGCAAGTGCAACAAGAGCATTAACTAGAGTGCTTGGTTATAGTTTAGGAAAATCATCGATCGATGCTTATACTCGTTGGATGGCAGTTGAACTAGCCAATCGATATGGAGATCGATTAAGAATGAATGCAATTATGCCAGGCTTTTTTTTAACAGAACAAAACAGAACATTGCTAACGAATCCTGATGGGTCTTATACTGAAAGAGGAGGTCTCATTATTCAAAATACACCATATAAAAGAATGGGTAAGCCATCAGAATTGAATGGTGCATTGATATGGTTATTAAGCGATGCTTCTCAATTTGTAACGGGTACTATTGTTGGAGTTGATGGAGGATTTATGGCATTTACAGGAGTATAAAAAAGAGATATGAAATTATTTAAAATGATACAAACCATGCGTTGGTATGGGCCTAAGGATTCGGTTAGTTTAAGTGATATTCTACAAGCAGGTTGTACTGGAGTAGTTTCAGCTTTACATCATTTACCCAATGGAGAAATTTGGACTATTGAACAAATTCAAGAACGTAAAAAAATAATTGAAGCTGCGGGATTAACTTGGGATGTAGTAGAGAGTGTTCCTGTGCACGAATCCATTAAAACCCAATCTGATGAATTTGAAAAATACATATCAAATTATCAGGAATCGATTAAAAATTTAAGCGTCTGCGGTATTCACACGATTACTTATAATTTTATGCCAGTAATGGATTGGACGAGAACCAATTTAGCGTATCCTATGAAAGATGGATCATTGGCATTATTATTTGAAAGAGATGCAGTTGTTGCATTTGATTTATTTATTTTAAAAAGAAAAAATGCTGCTAATGATTATAACACTGAAGAGATTATAAGGGCAACAGCTCGATTCAATGCAATGGATGAAGGGGCAAAATTATTGTTACAACAAAATATGATTAAGGGATTACCTGGCAGTGAAGAGAGTTTTACCATTCAACAGTTTCAGGCTGCATTGGATAAGTATGAAAGTATTGATGCACTTCAATTAAGAAAGAATTTAATTTATTTTTTAAAACAAATTATTCCAGTTGCAGATGCAGCTAATGTTAAAATGGTAATTCATCCAGATGACCCACCTTTCCCATTATTAGGTTTGCCAAGAGTAGTAAGTACTGCAGCCGATATTGAAGCGCTCATACAAGCCGTTCCATCCAGCAATAATGGATTGTGTTTTTGTACAGGCTCATTTGGCGTAAGGGCAGACAACGATTTACCAGCTATGGTTCACCAATTTGCAGATCGAATTAATTTTCTTCATTTAAGAAGTACCAAACGAAATGAGCATGGAGATTTTTATGAAGACAATCATTTAGAAGGAGATGTGAATATGTATGCTGTTGTAAAAGCAGTTGTTGCAATTATGCAAAATAGAAAAATTGCCATTCCTGTTCGACCAGATCATGGCCATCAAATGTTAGATGACTTACAAAAGAAAACCAACCCGGGATATAGTGCTATAGGCAGATTGCGCGGCTTGGCTGAGTTGAGAGGATTAGAAATGGGTATTGCAAAATCATTATTTTAATTATCATGAGTTATTTTTTATCTGACAATTTTTTATTAGAGCATGCTGAAGCTCAAAACTTGTATCATGGTTTTGCTAAGCAAATGCCTATTATAGATTACCATAATCATCTCTCTCCAAAAATGATTGCAGAAGATTATTCTTTTGCAACAATTACTGAAGCATGGTTATCTGGAGATCACTATAAGTGGCGTGCTATGCGTACCAATGGAATTTTAGAGCGTTTTTGTACTGGTGACGCAACCGACTGGGAAAAATTTGAACAGTGGTCTGTAACAGTTCCTTATACTATTCAAAATCCTTTATTTCATTGGACACATTTAGAATTACAAAGGTATTTTGGTGTAAATGAAATATTGAATCCACAAAGCGCTAGAAAAATATTTGATCTATGCAATGAGCAGCTTAAAAGTGCTGAGTTAACTGTACAAAAACTATTGCAAAAAATGAATGTTCAATATGTTGGTACAACCGATGATCCATTAGATGATTTGTCATATCACCAACAGATAAAAGCAAGCGGATATCAAATAAAAGTACATCCTTCATTTAGGCCAGACAAAGCCATCGCAATCAACAATGTAAAAGATTTTAATAGTTACCTTTTAAAATTAGCACAAGTATCAACTATTGAGATTAATAATTTCAATGGTTATTTAGAAGCCTTGAAAAACAGACACGATTATTTTGCTACAAATGGATGCACAGTTTCCGATCATGGTGTAGAACAATTATATGCCGAAAATTATACAAGCAAAGAAATAGAACAAATTTTTGAAGAAGCTCAAAAAGGGAACCAACCCAATCAATTATCTGTTGCAAAATTCAAATCATCCATGCTAACACTATTAGCAGAGTGGGGTTTCGAAAAAAATTGGGTTCAACAATACCATATGGGCCCCATTCGCAATAATAATACTAGAATGTTTAACTTACTAGGGGCAGATACAGGTTGGGATTCTATGGGAAATTCGGTGGATTTAAAATCAGTTTCTTTATTTCTCGATCGCTTAGATGTAAAAGGGAAATTGGCAAAGACTATTTTGTATAGCATTAACCCCAATGATAATGATGCATTGGCCTCTTTGGTGGGTAATTTTAATGATGGAACTTATCCTGGCAAAGTTCAATTAGGCGCTGCCTGGTGGTTCAACGACCAATTGGATGGGATGATTCAACATATGAAATCTGTAGGAAATATGGGTTTGTTGAGTCGTTTTGTTGGAATGCTTACCGATTCAAGAAGCTTTTTATCCTTTCCAAGGCATGAATATTTTAGAAGAATTTTATGTAATTTTTTAGGTACTGAAATGAATAAAGGCAGATTGCCGCAGGATGAAAATTGGATAGGTTCAATTGTTCAAGATATTTGCTATAATAATGCTAAGCAATATTTTAATTTATAATTTATTTAATTTTCCACTTCCACAATCATTTCAACTTCTACTGCCATATTAAATGGAAGTGTATTGGTTCCAATAGCAGATCGAGCATGTTTTCCTTTTTCTCCTAATATGAGCACCATAAAATCGGAAAAACCATTCATTACTTTGGGTTGATCATAAAATGTAGCAATACTATTTACCAATCCCAATACTTTTACAACTCGTTTAATTTTGCTGAGTTCGCCGAGTTCCGATTTTAAAACAGCCAATTGATTAATGGCAACTAATTTGGCAGCCGCATAACCGTTTTCTAATGAAAGATCTTGGCCAAGTTTACCAATTATGTAAGTGCCATCTGACTGTAAAGGGCCTTTGCCTGATAAGAAAAGTAAATTTCCAACTCTTACCACATTCACATAATTGGCTACAGGGGCATTCATTACAGGTAAATCAATTCCTTCTTTTTTTAAAAGAGCTTCTGGTGTTTGAGCAAAACTGCAAAATGGTATTAAACTGAAACTTAATAGTACAATATGTTTTATCATAAAATGGTAAGTATATTTATACTTTAATAGGATTGACATGAGAAACAAGTTAAGTATTTTGTTTGGTTTTATATTTTTATTTACCGTTGGTGTGCAAGCACAGAAAAAAGCGGCTGCAAAAACAGTAAATAAAGCAGTTATTTCAAATGTGGACTCTTTGCAGAAAATCGACTTAAGTGCAGATACAAGTAATCAAAACGATGTTGAAATAAAGCCGGAATCTATCATAAATACAATTGAAGAGTTATATATAAAAATGATTAAGTATGAGAACCTTTTGGATAGGGGTTTTGATTCCAGCCAAATATTAGACAACTTAGAAACAATTGAAGCTACTATACAAGTAATTGACTCTAACCTGCGATTGAACCAGAGTATTTCACAAATGAATTTACGAAATGTGAGTAGTTTTAAAGTGATCATGACTCAATTTAATAAGCAATTAAAACGATGGAATGAAGAACTAGAAACCTTTACTTATTTAGTTACACAGGGATACCAAAAATTCAAATCTCCTTTAAAAGAATTAACCAGTTTTAAATCCGAAGAAGATTCATTGCAAAAAGTCAATTTTAATTTACAATTAAGTGCAATTAGTAATAATTCACTTAGATTAAAAATGAAAAAGGATTCATTATTTAACAGTATGATAGTACTGGAAAAAAGAGTTGTAAAAGCTTTTGTAAAAAATGCAAGTTTATTAGATGATGTTCAATATAGAATTGCCAAATATTCTTCAACAGTTTTTCATAAATCTCACCCATTACTTTGGCAGGATTCGCGAAATAATTTTGCTACACCCTTGGGTTATGATATGGGTTATATGTATAAACGAACAAGTAATGTTTTATTCTTCTATTTAAAAAATAGTATTAAAGCAATTGTATTGTTTTTTTTATTATCCTTTGCTTTTTTTATCTGGATACAATCAAATAAAAAATATATAAAACAAAATGGCTTAGATGGCATGCTTCAACCATTATTATATGTTATAAAGTATCCTATTATATCAACTGTTTTAATAGCCAGTTTTTTAAGTCCCTTTATCTTTATCAGCCCTCCTGCTGTATTTGTAGAATTGATGTGGATGATTTCATCAATTGTAGGTACCTATTTTTTTTGGTATATCGAATCAATTAAAGTTCGTTATTTATGGATACTGATTTTACTTACAGGATTCTTGTTGGGTATAGATAATTTATTGTATGACTATTCATTAGGAGAAAGGTGGGCTATTCTATTTATTAATTTAATCACGATAGCAATTGTTGCTTATATTTTTGTTAGTAAGTTAAATGTGGCTAATAAATACAATGCGGTATTAAGAATTTCTTTGTTGATTGTTTTGATCGGAAGTCTATCAACCATAATACTAAACTTATTCGGATATTTTGCATTGGCTAAATTAGTTGCAAATAGTGTTGTAAAGCAATTCATTATTGGTGTTTGTTTAAGTTACATAACAGAGGTATTTACTGAAGCGATTTACCTCCAATTAGAACGAATGAAGAATATGCAAACAGACGCCAGTGTTGAATATGAAAGTATAAGAAATAAATTTAAAAGCTATTTTAATATTGGTGCCATTGCATTGTGGTTTTTTGGATTTATTTGGAGTTTAAGTTTTCACGATATGGTCATTCAGTTTTTCACTAATTTATTTGATTATCCTATTTCTATTGGAAGTCTATCCTTCACACTCAATGCAGCATTTCTTTTTGGCATTATCATTTGGGTATCTGTACTCATTTCTAATTTATTAGCTGTCATTTTTGGAACAACAGAGATTCAGTTTGCGAGTACCAAAAAATCAAAAGTAGGCAGCTGGATGATGTTGATACGCCTAGCAATTATTTCAATTGGCTTTTTCATAGCAATTGGTGCTGCTGGAATTCCGCTTGATAAATTTACTATTGTATTTGGGGCTCTTAGTGTAGGCATAGGTTTTGGGCTTCAGAATATTGTTGGGAACTTAATTTCTGGAGTTATTTTAGCATTTGAGAAACCAATGCAAGTGGGTGATATTATTGAAATTGGTGCACAAACAGGTACGGTTAAACAAATTGGTATCAGAAGTAGTAGAATTGCCACTTTTGATGGTGCAGATATAATTGTTCCTAATGGAGATTTTATTTCCCAAAAATTAACCAATTGGACCCATTCTAACTCCTATAGACGCATTGAGATATTTGTAGGCGTTGCCTATGGTACTTCATTAGATCAGGTGACAGAAATCATCAATGAATTGTTGAACAATGCACCAAACGTTATGAAGTTTCCTTCACATAATGTGGTAGTTCAAAACTTTGAAGATAGTTCGGTTAATTTCAGAGTACTTTTTTGGACCAATGATTTTGATAATTGGATAAAACTCAAAAGCGATGTACTAAAAGGTATTTATCAAGCTTTTGCTGAAAATGGAATTCAGATACCATTTCCTCAACAGGACATTTATATTAAGTCTATGCCTGATAGCAAACAAAATCAATCTGATTAAAATAGCTATTAATAAATATTAGTTAGTCTATTTAATTAGTAGGGTATATATTTGTACTCGCAGATATATATATGCTACAAAGAAAATGAAACTATGTTAAAAATTAATGGTGCCCTATTTTTTCTCTTTTTCTTTTTTGAAATTATAGGTCAAACTAATTCTAATTATAATGAGGAAATTGAGCATTGGAAAATGGAACGGGTAAATTTTTTGAAAAGTGAAAAGGGATGGCTCAACTTAGTTGGATTATTTTGGTTGGAAGAAGGAAAAAATAGTTTTGGTTCGGCTATTACTAATAATATTGTTTTTCCAAAAGGTTCTATAGTAGCCAAAGCGGGTAATTTTATTTTAGAAAACCAAACTGTTACTTTGGATTCTAAACAAGGTGTTGCTATAAAAGTACATGGTCGGATAGCCAAACCAAATGAAATTGTTTTTTCAAATGCAGCTACTACATCTGCTCCCATATCTTATTTATCTTTGAATTGGACTGTAATCAAAAGAGAAAACAAAATTGGCATCCGCTTAAGAGATTTCAATAGTCCTTTGGTAAAATCTTTTACTGGAACTGATCGTTTTCCGACAGATTCAAATTGGAAAATTAATGCCATTTTAGAAGCACCTACATCACCTTCCACAATTCCCATTACCAATGTTTTAGGCCAAATTATAGAAATGAAATTATTGGGTAAATTGATTTTTAAAATCAATGATCAATCATTTAGTTTAGATGTAGTTGAAGAGGAAACTAAGTTGTTTGTCATTTTAGGCGATGCAACCAATAAAAAAGAAACCTATGGGGGTGGAAGATTTATGTATATACCAAAACCCGATGCAAGGGGTAAAACAGTTATAGATTTTAATAAAGCGTTTAATCCGCCTTGCGTTTTTACTCCATATGCAACTTGTCCACTACCTCCAAAACAAAATATCTTGCCCATACCAATTACTGCAGGGGAAAAGACTTTTAATGGATATTAATTTTTTTTGTTGAAGGAATCTGAAAGCTTAAATTGTGGGATTACTTAATGTATTATAATTAATTTTTATGAAACAGTATCTACTTTCATTGCTAATGATTGCATTTGTTTTGAATTGTCTAGAAGTATCATCTGTGATAGCTCAAAGATCAACTAAATACGATTCGATTTTCATAGAGAAATTAAAAACGCAAGCGCTTGTTGGTGTTGATGGGAAACAAAAATCCATTCAAGAAATGGTAGATATGATTTTTAGTTTTGGTGAATTGGGATTTCAGGAAGTTGAAACATCTAATTATTTAACTGGGATACTCGAAAAAAATGGGTTTAATGTCGAAAAAGGTATTTCAAAAATTCCTACTGCATGGATGGCAACTTGGGGTAGTGGGAGTCCTGTAATTGCATTAGGTAGTGATTTAGATTGCATTCCCAAGGCTTCACAAAAGCCAGGTGTAGCATTTAAAGATCCAATAATTGAAGGGGCTCCTGGACATGGAGAAGGACATAATTCAGGTCAGGCAGTAATTATTTTTGCTGCGATTGCTGTAAAAGAATTGATGCAAAAAAACAATATCCCTGGTACATTGGTTATTTGGCCTGGTGTTGCTGAGGAATTGGTGGCAAGTAAAGCATGGTATATACGTGATGGGTATTTTAAGAAAGTAGACGCTTGTATTTTTACCCATGTTAGTGGCGGTTTTGGTAGTGATTATGGCGACGGTGGAGGCAATGGATTGGTATCAGTAAAATTCTCTTTTGATGGTGATGCAGCTCATGCTGCTGGATCTCCTTGGAGAGCAAAAAGTGCGTTGGATGCAGTTGAGTTAATGAATGTTGGATGGAATTTTAAACGAGAACATTTAAAACCTACACAAAGAAGTCATTATGTAATTACAGATGGTGGCGATCAGCCCAATGTAGTTCCTTCTAAAGCGAGTGTATGGTATTATTTCAGGGAAAGAACTTACAGTGACATCAAAAGTATGTATGAGTCAGGAATTCAAATTGCAAAAGGTGCAGCAATGATGACTGGCACTGTTGTTTCTCATCAGATTTTAGGAACTGCATGGCCAGGGCATTTTAATAAACCTATAAGTGAAGCCATGTTTGCAAACATTAAAAGAGTTGGTATGCCGGTTTGGAGTAATGCCGATCAGGAATTGGCAAAAGCGACTCAGCAATTAATGGAAGCGCCAAAGAAAAATCAACAAGGCGAGGTTATTGATGGGTTAATAACCAGCATCAAACCAATAAGTGGATCTGTGCCATTTTCTTGGGGTGGCGGCTCTGATGATATAGCTGATATATCTTGGAACTTACCTACTATTGTTTTGAGGTACCCTGCTAATATCCCAGGTTTAAAAGGGCATCATTGGGGTGATGCTATTGCAATGGCAACACCAATTGCTCATAAAGGCTGTGTTGCAGGAGCCAAAGCAACTGCATTAACTTTAATAGATCTGTTTACTAAACCGGCATTGTTAAATGATGCGAAAGATTATTTTACCAATGTGCAAACAAAAGATACCAAATACATTCCTTTTATCACCGATAAAGATCCGGCACCAATTTATTTAAATAAGGAAATTATGGATAAATATCGTTCTGAAATGAAAAAATACTATTACGACCCTTCAAAGTATGGCACTTATTTAGAACAACTTGGAATTACTTATCCAACTTTGAAAAAATAAATTATTGCTCTAATAATGCATCCACAGTTCGGTTAAATTCTTCAACAAATGTTGTATAAAAATTTCCGGTTGCAGGGCCAGAAAATCCAGTATGGATTTTTACTACATTTCTATTTTTATCTATAAACAAAGTTGTTGGGAAACCATAAAACTTTTCCAAAGCAGGCAATGCTTCTAATACTTTTGCATTGTCCGACATTCCCCCGAAAACCATTTCGTAAGGAATGCTGAATTTTTGCTTAAAGCGAGTCATGGTTTTTTGTGCATAGGCAAAATCATCTGCCGCTTCAAACTGTATGGTAATTACTTCAATTCCTTTTTGTTGATTGCTATTGTACCATTTCGATAAAAATATAGCTTCATCTGCACAATTCGGACACCATGTGCCACCTATGGTAACAATTACTGGTTTATTTTTATAGCGATCATCGGTTAAGCTTATTGTTTTGCCAGCTGCATTCCGGAAATGAAAATTAAATCCTTGATTCGATTTTAACAAGGTGAAAGCTTTGGATGAAGGTAATTGTGCACTATCATCTTTAATTGCAGTAAAGGTTTGCACAGACTTCAATCCAATTTGTTCTCCAATAATGGAACCATCAAGTTGTATTATCCCAGTAAATAACAGCGGCCCAGCGCCAATAAATATGGACAATTTAAATTGATTGCCTTCAACAATACCTTCGGTATATCTTGTATCTCCAGAAACCCTCAAAAATGTAGCGTTTAATCGGTTGCCTTCTTGTTGAAACAATCCGACCGACTTTACTTTTTTCCCTTTTTCATTTGTAAATTCTACAGCATATTTTGAACTCAATTTATTGCTTGGTATATTTTTAGTAAACGAAAAGCGGGCCTTGTTTTTATATGCATTCACCGGGAATGATTCGCCAGCATTGTTTTGTTTTCTCCAATATCCAGTAAGAGATTGATCTTTATTAATACCTAATGCCAATTCATTGTCAAATTGTTCTAAGTCAACATAAACAGTATCCTTTTTTCTAAAAACTTTTCCCCCAATGTATTTTTCACTCCCATTGATAAAATAAAGCGTTGTGTCTATTTTACCTGATTTATTTATTTCAAAACTAAATGGAATTTCATTCCCATTACTTAGAGGGAAACTACCTCTCCATTGACCGATTAATTCTAGAGATTGTTGTGAAAATCCAATTTTCGAAACAAAAAGGAAACTTACAATTAAAGTAATTTTATTCAAAATCATGTTGCTCATAATTCAGCTAAGCTAAGCAAAGAATACCAATTGAACTGCAAGGCAGGTAACTGATAATATTGACTATAATACAAATACAATACCCTTTATCATTAGATAATTGAAATTTATTCTATAGGCTGTTCCGCTTACCTACTTTGATATTATATCATCAGTAATACACATCTTCTATAAAATACAATTCTTTTAATTGTTCTTTTTCTAATATAATGGAAATTATGTTGAATTGTAAGTATTTCCATTGAGGGTGTTGGTATTGGTAGGAGCAGGCTGCATTTTTTAGGAATTGCATTTTGGCTTTACCAATGCTTTCTTCAGGATAACCAAAACCTAAAGAATTCCTTGTTTTCACTTCAATAATATGAAGCAGATTGTTTTTACTTACAATTATATCTATCTCATAATGTTTGTGCCTCCAGTTTCTTTCCAAAAGTGTAAATCCATTGTCATTTAGAAAGTTAGCAGCTATATCTTCTCCCATTTTACCAATTTGTTGATTATTTAAATCCATAAATCATTTTTAATACAAGATATCCGCCTTTTAAACGTTATAACAAAGAGTAAATACCTGAATATGACCATGAATGAACGGATATTTAAGATTAAAGGAGTTGTTCAACATTATGCTTGGGGTGGAAAATCATATATACCAGCATTAATTGGCGATCACAATGATGCTAATAAACCTTGTGCAGAATATTGGATGGGAGCCCATCCTTCTGCACCATCTAATTTTCATGTAAATGGCGAATTGGTTACTTTATACGAATTGGTAAATGCCGATTTATCAGGCACTTTAACTACAGCTATAGCAGATCGTTTTGGAGAATTGCCTTATCTATTTAAAGTGTTAGATGTTCATGATATGTTATCCATTCAAGTACATCCAACAAAAGAAGAAGCCGAAAAAGGATACGATAGAGAGGAGGCTGAAGGAATTGCCATCAATGCCCCACATCGAAATTATAAAGACCGTAACCATAAACCAGAAGTTATGGTTGCATTAAGCGATTTTTGGTTGTTACATGGGTTTAAGCAAAAATCTGCATTAGAAAAAACAGTAGAAGAAATACATGAATTTAAAGTGTTGGTTCCATTATTAAAGAAAGAAGGAATCCGTTCTTTGTACCAATTTATAATGGAAATGGATCAAGCAGATGTTAATACTTTATTGCTTCCATTGGTAAAAAGGGAGATCAGGCAAAAGCATGATGGCAAATTAACAAAGCAAGATCCAGGTTGGTGGGCAGCTAAATTATATGAAGGGAAAGATTTACCCACTGATATTGATAGAGGAATTTTCTCGATTTATTTTTTCAACATTGTTCAAATCAATCCAGGGGAGGCTATTTTTCAGAAAGCAGGTGTGCCGCATGCCTATTTAGAAGGTCAGAATATAGAATTAATGGCCAATAGTGATAATGTTTTGAGAGGTGGATTAACTCCGAAACATGTAGATGTACCCGAACTAATGAAACATACTTTATTTGAAGAAGTAACACCCGAAATAATGAAAGGCAACCCAGCAAGATTTGGAGAAAAAATATATCCTTGCCCTGTTCCTGATTTTGGAATATGCAAAATAGATTTGACTGCTGGCACAGAATATGAAGCGGTTTCAAATTCTCTCGAAATAATGTTGGTAACCGAAGGAGGAGCTTTAATAAACAATAATATTGTTTTAAAGCGGGGTGAAGTTGTTGCAATGCTTCCTGGAGCAGAATATAAAGTATATGCTTCCGGAAATTGTACATTGTTTAGGGCATTTGTTCCTGTTCCATAGGTTTATTAACAATTTATGTAAAATTGAAGTTAACTTATTACATTTTACGCTTATTTTTGCGTAGAAATTTTGAGCAATGAAAATTAATAAGAACTTAATAGTAGCATTTACGCTGATGATTTTAGCTTCAGCATTATATAGAATAATTCCTGATAGAACCCTAGGATTTGCTCCTCAGATGGCCATCGCAATATTTGCAGGTTCTTTATTGAGAAATAATAAAAAGCTTGCTTTTTTATTACCCTTGATTTCAATGTTGGTTTCTGATGCTTTATATCAGTTACTGTATTTGAATGGATTGTCTACTATTCAAGGTTTCTACCATGGTCAATGGATAAATTATTTATTGTTCATGAGTTTAACTTGCTTTGGATTCTTTGTGAATGCAAAAAAAATAGTCTCAATAGCAACTGCTTCATTAACAGCACCAACCGCATTTTTTATTGTATCAAATTTTATGGTATGGATTGGTGGTGGTGGATTGCATCGTCCTAAAACAATAGAAGGATTAATGCAATGTTTTGCGGACGGGCTTCCTTTCTATCCAGGTAGTTTAATGGCAACTGTAATTTTTGGAGCAATTTTCTTTGGAACATATTCCTTGTTCACTCAATCAGATGTAAATAAGCAAATAGCTTAATTCATTAGATAACCCATTTAGTCATTAATTCCTGACTCATATTTTTGATCAATTGATAGCTGTTTCCCATCTGCTGCACTAGTGGCTAATTCGTCGCAACGATTATTGATTGGGTTTTCTGCATGACCTTTTACCCATTGAAATTGAATATTAAATTGGGTGGATAATTCGAAATATTGAGTCCATAAATCTCGATTTTTTTTCCCTCCTTTAAAATCGGTTTTAATCCAATTATTCAACCATTTCTTTTGCACACTGTCTACAATATATTTACTATCAGTATAAATAGTTACCGAAATATTTTTCTTGGTTAGTGAATTTAATGCAACTATCACAGCCATTAATTCCATTCTGTTATTGGTTGTCAATCTAAAGCCGGCAGCAATTTCTTTTCTTTTCTGTCCCCACAAAAGCACAATACCATAACCACCAGGTCCTGGATTGCCTCTTGCAGCACCGTCGGTATAAATTTGAAGTTGATGAGACAAAACGAGTTTAGAATTATGAATTAAGAGATATGAATTATGAGATAAAAGATGAAAGATGATTGGTTTTGATTGCAATATAAAAGAAATCAATCAATCGTTCATGCATTTCCTACACTTGAAAAACCCCGGTGCTGAATGATTCAATATGTGGATTTTGATTAGCTGCATTTATTCCTTCTGAAATTACTTGCCTTGTTTGTGCTGGATCAATAATACCATCAACCCATAATCTAGCAGCTGCATAGTATGGGGTGGTTTGTTTAGAGTAACGTTCCTTGATGGTATCAAGTAAATCTTTTTCTTCTTCTGCACTTACTTCTTTTCCTTTTGACTTCATTGTGGCAACCTGAATCTGTGCAAGGGTTTTGGCTGCTTGATCTCCACCCATTACAGCCATTTTTGCTGATGGCCAGGCAAAAATAAATCTTGGATCATATGCTTTTCCGCACATGGCATAATTACCAGCTCCGTAACTATTCCCTATTACAATGGTGAATTTTGGTACAACAGAATTGGCAACAGCATTCACCATTTTGGCTCCATCTTTAATTATACCACTGTGTTCACTTCTGCTCCCAACCATAAAACCGGTTACATCTTGTAGAAAAACCAAGGGTATTTTTTTCTGATTGCAATTCATAATAAATCTTGCTGCCTTATCGGCACTATCATTATAAATGACACCTCCAATTTGCATTTCTCCTTTCTTGCTTTTAGACACCAATCGTTGATTGGCAACAATTCCAACAGCCCATCCATCAATTCTTGCATAACCACAGAGAATTGTTTTTCCATAATCTTTTTTAAACTGATCAAACTCACTATTGTCTACTAATAATTCAATAATCTCTATCATGTCATAAGGCTTCAAATTGCCTTCTGGAATAATAGAATAAATAGTTGCAATGTCTTTTACTGGATTGGTTGGTGCTATTTTATTGTAACCTGCGTTGGCAGGAGCTGCAAGCTTGTTCATGATTTTTTTAATATAATCCAAGCAATCGGTTTCGGTCTTGAATTTATAATCTGCAATACCACTTATTGATGTATGAGTATCGGCACCTCCCAAAATTTCATTATCAACGTCTTCTCCAATGGCGGCTTTCACTAAGTAAGATCCCGCTAAAAAAATACTTCCATTCCCTTCAACCATTAAAGTTTCATCGCTCATAATAGGTAAATAAGCGCCACCAGCAACACAAGCGCCCATCACAGCTGCGATTTGTGTAATTCCCATTGCACTCATTCGGGCATTATTTCGAAAAATTCTTCCAAAATGTTCTTTGTCTGGAAATATTTCATCTTGCATGGGTAAAAAAACTCCGGCACTATCTACTAAATATACAATGGGCAGCCTATTTTCCATAGCAATCTCTTGCATTCTCAAATTCTTTTTTCCAGTGATAGGAAACCATGCACCTGCTTTAACTGTTTGGTCGTTGGCAACAATTACACATTGCCTGCCACTGATATAACCAATTCCTGCAACTGTACCTCCTGAAGCACAGCCACCTTCTTCTACATACATGCCATGACCTGCGAATGCACCAATTTCAATAAATGGTTTATCTGTATCGTTCAAATAATCTATTCGCTCTCTTGCTGTAAGTTTATTGCGTTCTTTTTGTTTTTCGATTGATTTTTTGCCACCGCCCAGTTTTACTATTTCCATCTGACGCTTCACTTCACTGAGCATCAATTTCATCCAATCTTCACTACGGTTTTTTTCTAAATTCATATACGAACGGTTGTTAGTTCACAAATATAGGAAGTTCAAATCAAGAACCATTGATTCACATTTTTCTACTATATTTATTCTATGACATACGATTACATCATCATAGGGGCTGGATCTGCAGGTTGTGTTTTAGCTAATCGTTTAAGTGAAGATCCATCAAAAAAAGTGTTGTTGATAGAAGCTGGTGGGCCTGATAATAAGAAAGAAATATCTATTCCAGGGGCGTATACAAAATTAAATAGAACCGAAGTAGACTGGCAGTTTTGGTCTGTCCCACAAAAAGCAATTGATAATCGACTTCTCTATATTCCAAGAGGAAAAACTTTAGGTGGCAGCAGTTCCACCAATGCAATGGCTTATGTAAGAGGCAATAAAGCAGATTTTGATGAATGGGCTGCATTAGGCAATAAAGGATGGAGTTACGAGGAAGTACTTCCCTATTTTATCAAATCGGAAAACAATAAGAATTTCGAATCGGAATACCATGGTCAAGAGGGTCCACTATCAGTTACATTATCTGAACAACCAAGTCCATTTGCAGAAGCATTTATTAATGCTTGTACTGAGATAGGAATTCCTAATAATCCAGATTATAATGGAGCAGTTCAGGACGGTGCACATTTACTTCAATTCACCATAAAAAACAATAAAAGACATAGCACTGCTGCAGCTTTTTTAAAACCAGCATTACGTAGACCCAATCTTACAGTAAAAACCAACACTTTCGTAAAACGAATTATCATTGAGAATGGAAGGGCAACAGGTGTTGAAGCGCAAACTGGTAATGCAAATTCTGAAAGAATCAATTGCAGTAGGGAAGTGATTTTATCCGCTGGAGCCATTCAATCCCCACAAATATTGATGCTCTCCGGAATTGGAGATTCTACAGAATTAAAAAGAGTAGGTATTGATGTTTTAATGGCTTTGCCAGGAGTGGGTAAGAATCTGCAAGATCATGTGTGGTCTGGTGTAAGTGCTGAAGCAACATTGCCAACAGGAAACTCTTTGTTAAAGTCTTGGAATATGACCAAATCTTTACTACAGTATTTATTTTTTAAAAAAGGACCTTTAGGAAATAGCCCTTTAGAAGCCAATGCCTTTATTAAGTCTGACAATGCTTTATCAAGACCAGATATTCAATTTCATTTTGTTCCTCTCGGAATTTCAAAAGATTATTCCACAGATATATACAACATAGAAACCTTTTCTAAAACAGATGGATTGGGTATTCTAGCCATTTTAATACGCCCCGAAAGCAGGGGAAGTATTGCTTTAAAGTCGGCTAACCCTAAAGATACACCCATCATCAACCCCAATGTATTATCAACGCTGAATGACCAAAAGACGTTGCTTTATGCATTAAAAAAATCGATGGAAATTCTTACTGCTTCTGCATTAAAAGCATATACTACAGGGGGAATAGATTTTCCATCAGCTAAGGATACCGATGAAGAATTGATGACTCATATTCGGAAAAGTTTGGAAACACTTTATCATCCCGTAGGAACTTGTAAAATGGGAAATGATTCTATGTCTGTTACAGATAATCAGCTAAGGGTGAATAAAATAAAGGGATTGAGGGTAGTTGATGCGTCTATTATGCCTACCATAGTTTCAGGTAACACCAATGCGGCTGTTATTATGATTGCCGAAAAAGCCGCTGATATGATTCTCTCTACTATTTAGCATTAAACTTAAAATTATCATTTTAGTAGAATAGTGTCATATTTACACATTGTCAACTAATTTAGCACTGTAAAAGGCTAAATATGGCAACCAACCAACAAACGACTTTGAAAAAAAAAGAAAATATTGAAGGGAGTAAGCCAGTAAAAAAAGGGATAAAAAAAGTTGCCGTAAAAAATGTACCCAAAGCTTCTAAAGCAACTGTTAAAAAAAATGTTACTGTTAAGGTATTATTTCAAGTTCGGTTTAAAACAGAAAATGGACAAAATTTATTTGTAACAGGTGCACATGCTTTACTTGGGAACAAAGATTTGGCAAATGCGGCACCCATGCAATATATCAAAGAAGAGTTTTGGTATGTGGCTTTGGATTTTCCTATTACATCAAGTGATGAAATTACTTTTCAATATAATTATCTTTTGAAGAATGAAGATGGATCTATAGTTGTTGATTGGGGGAATGATAAAATAGTAACAATTGCTTCTAAAAAACCATCTAATATAGTATTGATTGATACATGGAATCATGCAGGATATTATGAAAATATTTTTTATACGGATGCATTTCAACAGGTATTGTTTAAAAATTATTTTACTAAAACAGATCTGGTCATTCCAAAATTGATTTCACATACATTTAAAGTTAAAAGCCCGCTATTGGCCAAGGGTCAAGTAATTTGCTTATTAGGATCAGGTGTTCAATTAAATCAATGGGATACAGCTTTGCCGATATTAATGAGCAGATCTATTGAGAATAATCATTTTGAAATTTCATTGAACTTATCTAATGCAACATTTCCCATCACCTATAAATATGGAGTGTATGATACCATCAATAAAAAAATGATTGAATTCGAAAATGGAAATAACAGAATTTTATATGATGTTGTTGCTAAAAATAAAAAAACAATTATTAATGACGGCTTTACTTATTTATCCAATAATACTTGGAAAGGATCTGGTGTAGCTATTCCTGTATTTAGTTTGCGCTCTGCGTCTAGTATTGGAGTTGGTGAATTTGCTGATCTTAAGTTATTGGCTGATTGGGCTGCGCAAGTTGGCATAAAAATGATTCAGATACTTCCTATTAATGATACAACAGCAACAAACACTTTTAAGGATTCATATCCTTATGCAGCTATATCTGCTTTTGCATTACACCCAATGTATTTAAATATTCAAACATTAGCTGGTAGTAGATACAAAAAGCAATTAAAAAAATGGGAAGGGGAAGGAGCAAAGCTGAATGTACTTAAAGTAGTGGATTATGATTCAGTTGTTAAATTGAAAATGGAAATCATTAAAGAAATCTATAAAACTGAAGGAGAACAACATTTAGCTTCAACTGAATTTAAAGAATTTTTCAATCAGAATAAAGATTGGCTAACTGCATATGCGGTATTTTGTTATTTGCGGGATGAATATGGTGTAATAGATTTTAATAAATGGCCAGCTTATAAACATTTTAATGCAGTAGATATCGAATCATTGGCTAACCCTTCATCTGCTGCTTTTCATGATATTGCATTTCATTATTTTATACAATATCATTTACATATTCAATTGAAAGATGCTTCGGCTTATGCCAATAGCAAAGGAGTTATTTTGAAAGGCGATATTGCAATAGGGGTGTATCGACATAGTGCAGATACTTGGCAGCATCCTGAATTATTTAATATGGAATATCAAGCAGGAGCACCGCCAGATGATTTTGCCATAAAGGGCCAGAATTGGGGATTTCCCACCTATAACTGGCAAAAAATGCAAGTAGATGGCTTTGCATGGTGGAAGCAAAGATTTGAACAGATGAGTCATTATTATGATGCTTTTAGAATAGATCATATTCTTGGCTTTTTTAGAATATGGAGTATCCCAATAAACGCTGTTGAAGGTATTATGGGTCATTTTGTACCTGCTATACCTATCCATATTCATGAATTCAATCAACAAGGTATTTGGTTTGACTATCGCAGATATACTCAACCATTTATAACTGAGCAGGTGCTTTGGGAATTTTTTGGATATGACAATGAATTGGTTAAAAGCTTATTCCTTTCTAAGAATGATAATGGTAGCTTTCAATTAAAACCTGCTTTTGCCACTCAACGATTAGTGGAAGCACATTTTGCCACTTTAGAATCCGATGAACAACATGATAAAATAAAACAAGGCTTGTACAACCTTATTAGTAATGTAATTCTATTTGATGCAAATGGAGATGGTCAATATTTTCATTTCAGATTTGGAATGGAATCAACAACCTCCTATAAATTTTTGTCTGATGATACTAAGCAACAATTAAAAAATAGTTATGTTAGTTATTTCTTTAAAAGGCAAGACGATTTTTGGAAGCAGGAGGCCTTACAAAAACTACCAGCACTTAAAAGAGTAACCAATATGATTGTATGTGGTGAGGATCTCGGATTAGTTCCAGCTTGTGTTCCCGATGTGATGAATCAATTAGGTCTACTCAGTTTAGAAATTCAACGGATGTCAAAAGATTCCACAAAGCAATTTTTCCATCCAAATGATGCGCCTTATTTAAGTGTAGTAACTCCTTCTACCCATGATATGAGTACTATCAGGGGCTGGTGGGAAGAAGATAAAAACAGTATTCAACAATTTTATATTAATGAATTAGGACAAAGAGGCGATGCACCATTTTATTGTGATGCATGGATAAATAAAGCAATTGTTGTTCAACATTTGTTTTCTCCAGCTATGTGGAGTATTTTTCAATTGCAAGATTTAATGGGTATCAATCAATTAGTGAGAAGGGATGATCCAAAAGAAGAGCAAATAAATGTTCCAGCTAACCCTAATCAATATTGGCAATATAGAATGCATATAACTATCGAAGATTTACAGAATGCAAGTTCATTTAATGATGAATTAACCAATTTTATTAAAGCTTCTGGCAGATAAATTAATTAAAAGTGATCCTAGCATATTCATCCTCCAATTTACCATTTGAATATCCATTTACTATTTCAAATGGAAGAACCAAAACCCATCAACCTGCATTGGTGGTTCAATTGTCGTTGGGTCCATTTACAGGATATGGAGAGGCACCATCAATTGTGTATTACAATATTTCTGTTGAACAAATGATTGCTGATTTAGAATCAAAAAAAAAGCTAGTTGAAAAATTTGCTTTAACAGACCCTGAACGGTATTGGCATTATTTACATCATTTATTTCCTAATAATCCATTTTTAGTCTGCGCACTTGATATGGCAGCATGGGATTTGTTTGGCCAAATGAAGGCAAAACCATTATTTGATTTATGGGGAACGCAATGGGGTACTAATTTGCCCGTAACAGATTATACTATTGGAATTGATCCAATTGATAAAATGGTGGCCAAAATGAAATCAAAGCCTTGGCCTGTTTATAAAATTAAGTTGGGCACAGATGAAGACATAGCCATTATTCAAGCATTGAGAGAACATACAGACGCAGTTTTCAGAATAGATGCCAATGCGGGATGGACTTTAGAGGAAGCGCTCCAAAAAATTCCTCAATTGGCAGTGTTAGGGGTAGAGTTTATTGAACAGCCTTTGGCAAAAGAGAATTGGGATGGGATGAAAGTTTTATATGAGCAGTCGGTATTGCCGTTGATTGCCGATGAAAGTTGTGTATTTGAACAAGACGTAAAAAAATGTTTTCAGCATTTTCATGGGATCAATATTAAGCTTACCAAATGTAGTGGTATCACTCCAGCATTGCGCATGATCAAAGAAGCCAGATTATTAAACATGAAAGTAATGATGGGTAGTATGAATGAGGGTACGATTGGCTCTTCTGCCATTGCACATTTTTTGCCGCAGTTAGATTACGCCGATCTAGATGGACCATTATTGCTTTCCGAAGATAACGCAACCGGGCTGAATTTTGATTTTGGCAAAGTAATTCTTAGTGGTAAACCAGGCCTAGGTGTTTTGCTTAAGTAAGTCAATCACTACTTTATCAATTGGTAAAGACATTGTTTCAGCAGATAAGTCTTTCCATTCCACCCATCTAAATACTTCAGCTTCTATTGTTGGGTCCTCAATTTGATGAGGTTCAAAATCGAATGGTTTATTTTTTGTAATCAAGCTAGATAGATCATTAGTATGTACCCAATAATAAATAGAGATGATTTGGTCAATATTATTAAAAGCCGATAGTTGAAAAAAATCTGTTGTATAAATATGCATACCAATTTCTACATCCAATCCGGTTTCTTCTTTGAATTCTCTTTTTAAGCAATCTCTAGTGCCTTCGCCTATTTCTAACCCACCCCCTGGAAGCTTGGTAAAATAATTTCCTTTAATAAATTCGTCACTTACCAATAATCTTTGTTGAGCATCTAAAAGCAAACCGTAAATTCTAACGTTAAATAGGGCCATTGTTAAAACCATTTCTTTTTATAAAAATATCCCCCAATAATTACAGATACTAAAAGCGATAAAATTACAGGTATATAAAATGCATGTGTTGAATGTTGATAGGGGAGATCTACGTTCATGCCGTAAATACTTGTTACTAAAATAGGCAATGAAAGAATAATGGTAATAGAGGTTAATCTTTTCATTACATTATTTAAATTATTGCTTATAATGCTAGCAAATGCATCCATAGTACTACTCAGGATATTGGTATAAATATTGGCCATTTCCAATGCCTGGCTTGTATCTACAATCAGATCCTGTAAAAATTCTCTTTCTTCTTCATTCAAGCCTAAAAAGTTAGTTCTATCCATTTTCATCATCAACATTTCATTACTCCTCAAAGCAGTAACAAAATAAACAAGGCTTTTTTGAACACGCATTAGCTTAAGTAAGTCTACATTGCTGTTGCTATCATATAAACTTTGTTCATATTGATTTCTGTTGTGATTAATTTCTTTCAAATAATCTAAAAAAGTTTGAACAACTTTTTCAAATACTTTTAACACCATCATATTCCTTTTATCAGGATGGCTTTTTTGAAAACTGTTTAAAAATTTTTTTATCGCACCATTGTCAAATGAGTTAACTGTTATAATTTGATTGTGTGTTAAGATAATACAAATCGGGATGGTAATATAAAAAGCATCACTATCATTAAACGAGTTATTCTCAGTAGGGGTTTTGATAATTAGAAACTTTACATTGTCTTCCGTTTCATATCTAGGTCTTTCATCAATATCCAATGAATCTCTTAAAAACTCAATCGGAATATTTAAATCTTTGCTGAGCTCTATAAATTCTTCTTCTTTAAAAGGGGGTACTAAGTTTACCCATACCCCTTGATCGGCTTTTTCAATTTCAGTTGTTTGCCCATCTATATTTTTAAAATACTGTATCATCTATTTGCTGATTAAATTTATTTACTTTAATTCTATCGATCCATTGTACACAAAACTTGCAGGTCCACAGAGCCAAATATTTTCAAATTGGTTGTTACCTGTTTTATCAAATTCAACAGCCAAATGACCGCCCTTAGTTTGAACTTCCACTCTATTAAATCCATTGCTATTATGCGCAAATACCAATGCAGAAGCTGTTACCCCTGTTCCACAACTCAAAGTTTCATCTTCAACTCCACGTTCATAAGTTCTTACGAAAATTTTATTGTGTTCAACTTGAACAAAATTTACGTTAATACCTTTATCCTTAAATTCATTGTTATACCGAATAGCACGTCCTTTAAGAACAACATCTATTTTTGTAACATCCTCTTCTTTTTTTATATAGTGCGGGGAACCAGTATCTAAAACAAATCCATCATCAATAATTGTGATGTCGTTTACATTTTTCATTTTCAAATGAATCCAATTATTTTTTCCAATGAATGCATTGTGGGGGCCATCTGATGCTGAAAAAAGATAATTTTCTTTGAGTATTCCTAGGTCGTAGGCAAATTGTGTGATACACCTACCTCCATTTCCACACATACTGCCTAGTGCACCATCTGCATTATAGTAAACCATTTCGAAATCAAAATTGTCTAAATTATTGAGCAACATCAGCCCATCTGCTCCAATTCCAAATCGTCTATCACATAGAAAATGAATCTGTTCAATGGTTAATAGAATATTACCAATGCGATTGTCTATAATAACAAAGTCATTTCCAGCTCCTTGGTATTTAACAAATTTAATTTGCATCTTGCAAATTAAAGGGAAAATGGGAATTTGATGAATGATTTAATTGTAATACTGATTCAGATTGGATTTGCAGCATGATAATATCTGATCTAACTGATCTTCAAGCAGGCCAAGTTCACCCTCCATAAAATGCCCCAATAGTAGAGACATTTTGATTTGCGTTTTAGTTTCGGCATACGCTTTTATAAATAGATCGCTGTTTCTTTTAAGTGATTGTTTGGTATTGCTTTGGGCTACTGCTGCCAATTGGTTGCAAACCAATATGATGGAGCGTCTTAATTGTGCGGTGAGTACAAAACGTTGTTGAAGTGGTAATTTAGCTGTAAGACTAAATGCCTCAGCTGCTACTTGAATAGCTTTCTGATACACGGATATATCTTTGTGTTGGGTAACGGACATTGATACAATGTAGAACCCTAATTCAAAATAAAAAAATATTTATTGCACTTTGCACAATGTTTCAAGCGTTTTTATGATTAAATTTTCTACTGCTTTTGTGCCATCTTTACTGAATTCCTGAACAACTCTATTTGCTACTATTGCGTTGAGGCTCAAGCAATAATGGTTTAATAATTTTCCTAATCCGTAAATGGCGCTTGTTTCCATTTCAAAGTTGGTAATTAAATGATTGCCATACCTAAAAGTTGGTAGGTCATTTACGAGGTCTGGGTACTGTAATGCCAATCTTAATACCCTTCCTTGTGGACCATAAAAACCTGGGCAAGTAACTGTTATTCCTTGATGAAATCCATCTACAAAATATTTCTGTAATCCTGGTGCTGCAGATGCTATATAAGGAGTTGAAACATGTTTACCCATTTTGGTGTGATTAATAAATGATTGAAGAATAGCATGTTCTTCGTCATTATTATCTTGTTTATAAAAATTCAT
>JANOQC010000242.1:0-3710 GCA_031422175.1 Sphingobacteriia bacterium
GTCATAAATGCACCATAACTATGTCCACCAACGGCAACTCTTTTTTTATCAGCTACACCCAAATTACTTAAAAAATTAATTGCTGCTTCTGCATTTAATTTTAATTGTGCAACAAAATCGTCATTTGGCTTTTTGTCGGCATTGGCAGCAACAATAGGCATTTCAGCGTTTTCTAAAACCGCATATCCTTGTGTAACATAATAGATTGGTGTTCCCCAATTCAAAGTGGTAAACCTGTCTTTACTTCCGCGAACTTGAGCGGCATCTGCTGCTGAATTAAACTCACGCGGGTAAGCCCAAATAATCAACGGCAAAGGGCCATCTTTTTCTTTATTGTATCCTTTTGGTAAATATAAATCTCCTGTTAGATCTACTCCGTCAGCTCTTTTGTATTTTACCTTTTCTTTGCTTACGCCTTCCAATGCAGGATAAGGGTTGGTAAAATTAGTAATGGGTCTATCTGCAATGCGCAGCATTAAATCTTTCATATAATAATTAGGAACATCTTTTTGAGACTCTTTTCTACTTACTAATGAAAGTCTATTTGCATCCAATACTTCTACAATTGTTTCAAAACTTCCTTCTGCTGCTCTCCAAATAATTTCATTTTGTTTGGTGCTCAAATCGAACTTAGATAAGAAAGGCAAATCTCCTTTAGGCGATGAACCTGTGGTATTATTCATGAGCATTTTACTGCCATTCTCAACAGTTATAATTACATTTCTTCCAAAATTATTTTTTGCAGTAACTGGAACTCCTGGATTGCTGTACGCATCAGTTTGATTGCGTTCATATAATAATTCCATGGTACCTGTTGTAGCATTAAATCTGCTTACTCTTCCAGTTTGTTTTACTCTAGAAACTTCTTGAACCAATGCGAGTGTTGCATTGCCCCAACTGGTTCCTTGATAGCGCATTTTTGTTTTAAATAATTCCTTAGCTGTTCCAGTGAATGGGGCGTTTAAAGAATATATAACATCGTGGTATTCTACTTGTTTTTTAATCAACCCACTATCTAATGGCATAGCCCATATAATCGTTGCTGCTTCATCGTCTCTCCAATCAAATCCTCTTGGCACATTTTGGGTATTATCATAACCAGAGGGAGTGCCTTCAGAAGATGGAAGTTCAGCTAATATTTTAATAGTCTTTCCACTTAAATCGGTAATACTCATTATAGAAGGAAATCCATTGGCCGTAACCAAATAAGAAAATGGCTTTTGTATTTGTCTTTGCATCATGTATTTTTTATCTGGAGATAAACTGAAGCTGCTTAAAATACATGGTTTGCCAATATTGGTTTCTACACCATTTTTATTTTGAATCAATTGAGCTGTTGCATAGAATTCAAAAATAGATTCGTCATAAGGGCTCTTGATCAAATCCTGAAAAGTAGGACTTGGCGCTGTTTTGCCTAAATTTTGTTGAACTGTAGGACCTTTAGGTGTAATGGGCTTTTTTGGTGCATTTGCTCCAATGCCAATGGCAGCCTTATACAATATTGTATTATCATCTACCCAAGTGTAAGGGTTACCTAAAACAGTGTTCACCGATTTCTTACTAATTCTAGTTGCTTTTTGTGTAGCAACATCAATCATATATAAATCTACTTGATTGCCTGTTGTATTAGTGAAAGCAATTTTTGTTTCTGATGGACTCCAACTAACATTGCCAGCTAATAAATTAGTTGGTAATCCTGTTATTTTATATTCCTTACCCTCCTTGATACGCTTCAGTAAAAAATTATTGACAAAATTTTGACGGCTTGGCGAAAAATTATTGGGGTTCAATCTCAACCCTGCAACTTTAAATTCTGGTTGGCCCAATTCTTCTACAGTAGGGTAAGAATTTCTTTCACTCAATAACATCCAATCAGCTTTTCCATCTACACTAACTGCTGGAGTAGGTTTAGCCAATAGTAAGTCTGCTATGTCTTTTGGCGGAGTCATATAAGACACCGCATCTTGCGCATTGGTTAATGCTAATGAAAGTACGGCAATAACGAAGGGTAAAATAAATTTGAATTTTTGCATGTTTGTTTGATTTATAAACTCTAAAGTAAGGATTAATCAAAAATAATAGCCCCTCAAATGACGAACGGGTGAAAATAATTTGTTCATTATATGGTTTGAATGTAGCTTTGCACTTCAAATGAACAAAAATACTCATATACATCATCATTTCTTGCCCATCGGGTAGGCGTTGGTGTGTATGAACATTATACAAATCAGTGAGCTTACCAATAGGTAGGCTTTTTTATTTTAAGACTATGAGCAATTTTAAAGAAAACACCAAATTAAAGCTAGCTATTCAAAAGTCTGGCAGGTTACATGATGATTCCATTAAATTGTTGAAGGAATGTGGCATCGATATCAGTAATGGAGTAAATAAACTAAAGGCGGAAGCCAATAATTTTCCGATCGAAGTGTTTTTTCTTAGGGACGACGATATTCCTCAGTATGTAGAAGATGGCGTTGCAGACATTGGTTTTGTGGGAGAAAATGTAGTTTTTGAAAAAAAGAAAAAAGTGGCTATTACTGAAAAACTAGGTTTTGGTAAATGCCGATTGAGTATTGCAGTTCAACGAAATGAGCAATACACTGGGGTGCAATTTTTAGATGGCAAAAAAATAGCCACTAGTTATCCTGTTATTGTAAATGATTTTTTGAAATCAAAAAATGTGGAAGCCGAAATTCATGAAATTAGTGGAAGTGTGGAAATTGCTCCTGGTATAGGTTTAGCTGATGCCATTTGCGATTTGGTAAGCAGCGGATCAACTTTATTTATGAATGGTCTTAAAGAAGCTGAAGTGATTTTACAATCTCAAGCGGTTTTGATCAAGAATAATGAAATCAATTCTGATAAAACAAAATTACTCGAGCGTTTGTTATTTCGTATTCAATCAGTTAAAAAAGCAAAGAATAATAAATATATTTTACTGAATGCACCCAATAATAAATTGAAAGAAATCATTGGTTTATTGCCTGGAATGAAAAGCCCTACGGTTTTGCCATTGGCAGAAGAAGGGTGGAGCAGTGTTCACAGTGTACTAAACGAAAATGATTTCTGGGATATTATTGAACAATTAAAAGCTGCTGGAGCGCAAGGCATTTTAGTGGTACCCATTGAAAAGATGATTATGTAAATTAAATGGTAAAGTAGATCTTCTCTAAAACTAATAAAATGATAGTTTGTAATAATATTTTAAAACAAGATTGGGCATCCTTAATCAAGCGACCTGCTTTAGATAATAGTTCATTGAAAGATCAAGTTAGTATTGTATTAAATGAGGTGAAAGCTCATGGAGATATTGCAGTAAAAAAATATACTAAACAATTTGATGGAGTACAACTTGAGAACAATTTAGTTACTGTTGATGAAATAGAGAATGCTATTAGTAAAGTAGCCGAAGAACTAAAAGAGGCTATTCAATTGGCCGCAAATAATATTTACAGTTTCCATATAAAACAAATATCAACTCCTGAAATAATAGAAACCATGCCAGGCATTGCTTGTTGGCGTAAATCGGTAGGAATTGAAAAAGTAGGATTGTATATTCCTGGAGGAACCGCTCCTTTATTCTCAACTATCTTAATGCTAGGAATACCTGCTTCTATTGCTGGTTGTAAGGAAATTGTGTTGTGTTCTCCACCAGATAAAAATGGACAATTGCATCCTGCCATTTTATTTACTGCCCAATTAGTTGGGAT
>JANOQC010000243.1:0-2520 GCA_031422175.1 Sphingobacteriia bacterium
TTGTTCAAGTAATTTCTTTGAGCTTGCGGGTTTGGACTGATCTGCCCACCAATTTTTATCATCCAACTATTATTCAAAGCATCAGGCTGGCCATAAAATCGATAATTTTTCCATTGGGTAGAACTGTATTCAACTCCCAAAGACCACAATTCAAATAATCCACTTGTATTGCTTACTGTTTTGTGTAAAACAAATCCCGCTTCATAGGATGCTGGTAATACTACTTTTCCTTTTACATTCTCTTGTTTAAAAACAGAATCAATTCCATTGCTTGCACCAATAGAATTTAAAGCAAATGTTTCTTTATTAATATCTTGAGTAGCATTTAATGATTGCTGTAACGTACTTGTTGCGCCAAATCGCAATAAATAATTTTGAGTAGCCTTGGTTATTCTGTTTACTTTTTTATAAACCGAAAATTCATATTGCAAACCCAAATGTAAAAATACATTTCCAAAATTGGTTTTTGTAGCAGAGCTTGATTGAGCATATTGCACAGTATCGTTCAAAAAAGTTTTAATTGTTTTTGTTTCTTTACTACCAAAGGCATACCCAGTATTAAAACCCAACTGTAGATTTTTCCATCTTTTACCAATACCAATAAAAGCTTCATTTAACCCCCCATTACCATCATAAACGGTTCCTATACTATCACCTGCGTTCCTTTCCCTAGTAATTATTTGGTAGTTGATTTTACTTACAGGTTTTATGCCAAAAGCCATTCCAAGCCCTTTCTTTTTATCCAATGGCATGCCAATAGCAATATAGTTAGGAATGAAATAGATGGATTTGTCTTTACCATCTGGAACCTTACTAATTAAAGTTCTAGAATCTACCAATAAAGCCAAGTCATAAGAAATCATATAAAAGGAACCATAAGTAGCCGGATTTCCAAAATTTACTGATTGACCAACATTATTGCTCAAGCCATCTGCATATGCTGCTCTAATACCACCCATACCTCGGCTAATAATATGATGCGAACCATTAAGATCGCCAATGCCATACCTTGAGTATGGAGAATTTACCTGTGCAGATAAATTTAATGATATGATGATGAAACTAACCGCAAAAGCCAGCCTACCTGTTGTTGAACTCACTAATCGCATATAAGCCTTTAAAAATTAGGTTTGGGTCGGCAAATATCCTGTTTTTTAAGTGAGGTACAAAAAAAGGCATATCTCCACCGGTTAATAGCACGTTAAAGTTGCTGTATTTCAATGAGTAAGCATCAATTATTCCATCAATTTCTTTTGCCATTCCCAAAATAACACCGCTTAAAAGGTTGGTTTTGGTATCATATCCAACTAATGGAAAGTCGTGTTCGGGTTTAATAATGGGTAAAAGTGCGGTAAACTCGTTCATAGACCTGAAACGCATGCTCATTCCTGGGGAAATACTCCCACCTAGAAATTCATGCCGATTGTTTACAAAATTATAAGTGATGCAAGACCCAAGTGCAATGGCCAAATTATGTTGATTTGGGAATAAATGCACCGAGGCGGAAACCAAGGCCAATCTATCTGCACCAATGGTTTCGGGCTTGCCAACTGGGGTTGTAATGGGCAATTTACTGGTATGATTCAATTGGTGAAATTGAGTGCTGCTTCCTAATAAAGTTTCAATTTCAGGAGGATGCAGAATCACCGAAGATAAAATGCTTTTACTTGGTTGGAATTGTCTGATAATTTGCTCAATTGTTTCTAAATGGGCATTTGGTAGAATAATTTCTTGAATGAACTCTTTTTCATGAAATAGGGCTGCTTTCAATCGGGTATTGCCAAAATCGAAACAAATGGTTTTTTGCATGTTGGTGATTATTGGTCAAAGTTAAAACCTTTCAATTCTTTAAAATGACCATTTAACTGAATCTTTTCTTTTAATTTTTCCATATCTGAAATGATGGGTAGTACTTTGCTTAAATGTCTTTTGATGTATTCTATCCGAAATTTCTCTTCAAATAAACCCAATAATTCATATTCTTCTTCCAAAGATAATCCAGCATGATGTGCCAGATCATAACTCAATAATTCGCTGCTCGTTTTTTTGAAATCTTTTTTTACTTCGAGCAATCGGTGTAATTCGAATATTGATGCCAATAATTTTTTGATCAATAATGTTTGGTTGGTGGTATCATTTTCAGGATAACTCACAATTGCACCACTGTACAATTTATCTGGGATTGATTTGACCAATTCCAAAATGGAAAAAACTTTGATACCCTTGGTTTTGATGTCCATTTTTCCATCTTCGTGAATAGCAACGATCTCTTCAATCTCCACCAGCGTACCCATTTCGGCCACTTTGGATTGAATAACTCCGGGTATGCCGAATGGCTTTTTTTCGGTAAAACAATCGGTGATCAATTGTTTGTAGCGGGGTTCGAATATGTGCAGATTCAATGATTCTCCCGGAAAAACAACAATGGCTAAAGGAAATATTGGAATAAAATTAATCATGGCTTACACTAAAGTGAACCGAAGTTTTCGGTTCTTTGGGGCACAATTTAGTAAAAATGCT
>JANOQC010000244.1:0-12968 GCA_031422175.1 Sphingobacteriia bacterium
TTAAAAATATTTTTTTCATATAATTTATTTATCAATTTTAGAAATTAGCAACAACACCTAATTGGAAAGTTTTTGGAATAGGAATGTTACCAAAATCAACACCTCTTAACAAACTGTTTTGGCCAGTTGCATTGGTTTCAGGGTCATATCCTCTGTAAGTATCCCAAGAAATTAAATTCCTACCAGCAAAACTTACGGTTAAATTGCTAAAAGTTTTATTAACCTTTCCAAAATTATAAGTAATAGCAAGTTCACGTAATTTAGTAAATGTGCCACTTTCTACCCTCCATTCTTCAATACCATAAATGTTACTAATATAGCCTCGTGGTAGTTGACCATTGTGTTCTAATTGTGCTAATTCACTGCCATTTCCAACTCCTTGACGAGTTCTAAAATCAGCATTGAAAACGGAGTTGCCAGCTACACGATCTAACTGAAAACCAAGTGTCCACTTTTTATAAGTGAAACTATTGATTAATGTAGTTGTATAAGTTGGGTTAGGACTTCCTAAATTACCACGAAGAATAGTTGAGTTAGGTCCAGTAGTGAATGGCAAGCCAGTTGCAGGATCTATCGTTGGAGTTCCAAATGGTTGACCATTTGCTAAAGGGCCTCTTGCAGTTACTGGAAAGCCAGCAGGGTTTTTTATTTCATTTCCATTGGCATCTCTTGCAAAGAAAGTAGAATAAAATACAGGCGCATCATAGCCCGGAATCAATGCAAAAACAGCTCCTGTTCCTGTTGCAAATGAAATAAAAGGAACGCCTAAGTTTTCTACCCTGTTTTGGTTTCTATTGTAATTGGCTGTAATCTCCCATTTAAAATCTTTTGTTTTAATAGGTACTGCAGTTACTAATATTTCAAAACCTTTGTTTCTTAATGTTCCTACGTTTTTACTAGCTGTTGGGAAACCAGAACTTGGTGCATTGGTAATATTTGGAACCAATAAATCTGTTACTTGCTTATTGTAATAGTTAAATGTAAAAGTTAATCTATTGTCGAGCATTACAATATCCGTACCAATTTCAAATTCTTTCTGACGCTCTGGCTTTAAATCGCTGCTAACTGTTGTTGATGGCGAAGTTAAACTCGTTCTTCCTAAGAAAGGAGATACATTGTAAATATTGAATCGGTCATAAGCTCCAATTCCAGTTAGGTTTCCACTCTCACCATAAGCAGCTCTAATTTTCCATGAGTTTACGTATTTAGCCAAAGAGGATTTTTGAAAATAATCAGATTCGGAAATAATATAGTTACCACTTACTTTTGGGTAGAAGAAATTTCTATTGTTCTTATCGAAAACACTCGATCCATCAATTCTTCCAGCAACAGTTACAAAGAACTGGTTATCAAATTTAAAATTCTGTTGCAAGAAAAATCCACGAACAGAACGCTCACTTCTTCCATCTGAATTTGGCAATAAAGTACTACCACCAGTTGCTGTTGAAATACCTGGTAACAATCCACGACTTTGAGCAAGAATAAACTGAGACTTTTCATATTGCTCAGAATAACCAAACTGAGTAACAGAACCTAATTTACTCGTAATCTGTGTAGAATAAGTGAAGTTTAAATCATGATTAAAAAAAGTGGAGTTAAAACTTGCTGCACTTGCGTAACCATTCTGTGTTGGATCTAATGATATACCACCACCATAAAATCCTGGACTTACATTATAGCTGAAAGGTGGAATATAAGTAGTTCCATTTTGAGCAATATTGTCCAATCCGGCAGTATAGTCAATTACCAAACCTTTTATAGGAAATAATTTAAAACCAACATTTGAAATGGTTCTATTCGTTACATTTCTTTGTTTTATATCGTTCATTACAGAAAGTGGATTAGTTCTTCCTCTTTCACCTACAGCTTGTAAATTTCCGTTTGCATCTTTAGCATAAATATTGTGAAAATTACCGATAATGGTCACTGAATTAATAGGAGAAAAAAAAGTGTTCCCATCTGGTTTTTCATTGGTAGCATTGTTGGTATAATTAATGCCAGCAGTCCATGACAACCATTTGTTTACTTGATTGTCTAAGTTCAATCTAAACCCGAATCTTTTATTGTCAGTACCTCTTACAATTCCTTCATTGGCATTATAATTCAACGAAGCGAAATAGCGAAGTTTGTCCTGACCACCAGTAATTGAAACATTATTATCTGTACCGTAACCTGTTCTAAAAATATCGTCTTGATAGTCATAACGTTGAACAGGAGTAGTGTTTGTAGCAAATGGAGCAGTAAGGATGTCTTGAGTTAATGCGCCTGGGCCATCAGTTGGGCCACCAAACTTGGTTGCAGCATTGCTAAAATTTAAACGCTTTCTTAAAGAGTTTGAATTAACCCTTGTGCTAAAAGTTATTTTTGGCGCACCAGTACTTCCTCTTTTAGTAAAAATTTGTACCACACCAGCATTGGCGCGGCTACCATATATAGCAGCAGCAGCAGCACCGTTCAACACTTCAATTCGATCAATATCATTTGGGTTGATATCAACCATTCTATTTTGACCAATACTTCCACTCGCATCATAGTCGGCACTCGCATTGGTTACTCTTGCATTGGAGTTGTTAATAATTACTCCATCAACAATATACAATGGATCAGAAGAGCCAGAAATAGAACTTACACCGCGAAGCTTCACCGTCATTCCTCCAGCAGGGTCACCGGAGTTCTGGGTAATTTGAGCTCCTGCAACTTTACCTTGTAAAGAAGCAATTGCATTGGGACTGGCTGAATTAGCTATTTGACTAGCTTTTACAGTTCCTACAAAATTTCCTAATTGCTTTTTGGTTGTACCCTGAGAGGTACCTGTAACAACCACTTCATCTAAACCTGTTGCATCTTCTTTCAAAGAAGCATCAAAAGAAAAATTACCAGTTACACTGCTTACGGTAATTGTTTTTTCTGAAGATTTAAAACCAACGGAAGAAATGACAACATCGTATTTGCCATTTTTTAAGTTTACGTTTAGTTGGTAAACACCATCGGTGTTAGATGCAGTTCCTGCACCTGTGTTTTTTATTTGAACAGAAGCTCCAGGAACAGCTTGCCCCTTGTTATCTGTTACTTTACCTTTTATGACCGTTTGGGCATGAAGGCTAAATGTTAAGACCAAACCTGCCAATAATACTATTGGTTTAGGAATAGATCTTAATCGTAGAATCTTGAAATTCATAAGCATGTCGTTTTTTATGGTGAACTAAATCGGGAACAATATAGGTAACATGCGGTTATTTTCCATAATCAGCCATTTAATTACAAAATTTGGTCAATATTTTGTGTATAATTTCAAAAATACTGCACAAATCCGCATCATTTATGCAATATGGTGGCATAATATAGATGCAATTTCCCAATGGTCGAAGGTAAACACCCTGTTCTAAACAAAATTGAGTAATCTCTTTTGAAATACTATTTAAGTATTCATCCTTTCCTTGAATTAATTCAAAGGCTAAAATGGTTCCAAAATACCTCACATTTTTTATTCCATTTTGTTTTTTTAGCGATTCGGCAAACTCATTAATTGATGTACAAAGCCAATCAATTTTTTCAATGCAAGTTGGTTGCTCCAATAAATCTAAACTGGCTAAAGCAGCAGTGCATGCCAATGGATTTGCCGTAAATGAATGGCCATGAAAAAAAGTTTTCATTGCATCATCTTCTACATAAGCGTTATATATTTCATTTGTACAAGCAGTTGCTCCCAACGCCATTGTGCCACCTGTTAATCCTTTGCTCATACAAATGATATCTGGTTTTTTAGTGAGATAATCAGATGCAAAGAATTTTCCAGTTCTTCCAAAGCCTGTCATCACTTCATCGGCAATACAAATAATTGATTCACCTTTTACTGTATTTAATAATTCGTTCATTAAATATGGATCCGTTATTTTCATTCCGCCAGCACCCTGAACCAATGGTTCATAAATAAATGCAGCAATAGTGGATCCGTCTTTGTGAATGATTGATTTAATGTCACTGATATTTTCTTGGGTAGGGGTATCAATAAAAATTACTTCAAAAAGTAAGTCTTGAAAAGCCATTGTAAATACACTTCTATCGCTCACACTCATTGCGCCAAAAGTATCTCCATGGTAGCTATTATTGAATGCCAATATTTTTTTTCTATTGCTGATTCCTTTATTCCACCAGTATTGTATGGCCATTTTCAAAGCAACCTCTGTAGAAGTAGAACCATTGTCGCTATAAAATATTCTTGAAAAGTTAGCTGGTAAAATCGCCAATAGTCTCTCTGCTAAAGCCACAGCAGGTTCATGCGTAAAGCCAGCAAAAATTACTTGCTCTAAAGTTAATGCCTGTTGATAAATTTTCTCAGCAATATATGGATGTGCATGGCCATGCAAAGTAACCCACCAACTACTAATGGCATCAATGTATTGATTTCCTTTATCATCAAATAGCAGCGTTCCTTTTCCTTTTACTATTGGTATTACAGGAGCCCTGTTCTTTTGTTGAGTAAATGGGTGCCAAATTACTTTTTCATCTCTTTTCAATAAATCCATCTAGCAAATGTAATAGACAGTTTGCAATTGATTATTGATCTTTTATAAATTTCAAATTTCTTGCAATCCCAGAAAATTTTGATCGCTTAAGCGGGCTTTTTTTAAATATAGTATTGAACTGCTCTTCCTTTAAATCAATCCAATCTTTGCTGTTCATATTAAGTATTGCAGGAATGGGGTCAAACAGCGGTTCCTGATGTGGAGTACTAAAACGATTCCATGGACAAATATCCTGACAGATATCACAACCAAACATCCAATCTTTAAATGTACCTTTCATTGATGATGGTATCAATGCATCTTTAAGTTCTATCGTAAAGTAACTAATGCATTTACTGCCATTGATTACTTTATTTTCCTGAATAGCATCTGTAGGACAATGGTCTATACATTTGGTGCATGATCCACAATAATCCTTTGCAATTGGATCATCATAATTCAATTCAATATCAACTACCAAAGTTGCGATAAAAAAAAATGATCCTTTTTGTTTATTGATCAAATTCCCGTTTTTACCTATCCAACCTAAACCACTTTTTATGGCCCAACTTCTTTCTAAAACAGGTGCAGAGTCTACAAATCCTCTTCCATTGATTTGACCGATTTTAGATTGTAAAATATTTAGTAGTTGACGTATTTGTTGTCTGATTACTTCGTGATAATCCTCACCCCATGCATATTTGGCAATTTTAGGAGCATTGGTGTCCTGTTCTTTAGATGGGGAATAATTCTTTAATAATGTTATCACAGATTTTGCTCCAGGGAATAATTTTGTTGGATCAATCCTTAAATCAAAATGATTTTCCATGTATTGCATAGTTCCATGCATGCCTTTTGTAAGCCATTTTTCTAATCGCTTAGCATCATCTGATAATAATTGTGCTTTCGCAATTCCGCAATAATCAAAACCTAATTCTTTAGCTGCTAGTTTAACAATCTGGGTATTTGAGTTATTCTGCTGCATTAATATACCTTACTTACAGTTGGCAATAATTTGTTGATCTATGACTTTTTTAATATTCATATAAACATCCCTTTTTTCTTCACTCAATATTTCTTTGGTTACAATAATAGAAGCATAATTCCTGCACTTATCTATCAAAGGCCAAGTGCCAAATAAACCTGGGCTTGATACAATGGTTGATTGTCCATGCTCATCTGTCTCCTGAATCCATTCTCCAAATCCATAATTATAACCTTTTGCCACATTGGGAGCATACTTAATCATTGGAATAGTTGTTTGCGCTGTTTGCATTAATTCAATTGATTTTTCGCTCAAGATTCTTTTACCATTAAACACTCCTTTGTTCAATATCATATTCAAGAAGTTCATGTAGTCATTGGCGGTAGAAACAGCACCCCCTGAAGGATTAGCAGCATTAAAACTAGAAAAGCTGGTATTCCTCATTTGCAAAGGCCGTAAAACCTTTTCTTGTATTGCTTGTTCAAAACCGCGTTTAGTTACTATTTCTACAATCCTTCCAGCAATATTTAAACCGATATTACTATACCTAAACTCTAACCCTGGGTTGGCCATTATTTCTTTCTTTGTTGCAAACTCCTCTACTTCTTCTTCTAAACTATTGTACTTATTTCTTTTTAATAGATTGATTAATTTAACTGGTTCAGATTCTATTCCTGTTAAATGAGATAAACATTGCCTTAGCGTAATATATCCCTTGCTATACTTGCTGAAAACAGGTAAGTATTTACTTATCTTATCGTCTAAATTGAGTTTTCCTTCATCTACTAAAACCATCACTAAAGCTGCAGTTAACCATTTACTGCAACTCGCAATTGGAACTTGGGTTTTTGGTGTAAATTCACCAATAGACTTATCATAAATAATTTTGCCATCTTTAAAAACCAAAACCGAAAAATCATTTCCTAATTCTTTTTTTTGGGACACTAGTTTTTGATCTAGTTCTGTAAAATTATATTGTGCTTCAATATGCTGAAATAATAGCATAAAAGCAGCTAATAGACTGACTTTTAAGCAGTTTCGATTTGTTTTATATGTCATAATTTCCGAAAATATAGAATGGATGAAAATTTGATATTTATTATAAAGTTAAGTCATTTTTCTACTTCTTAAAGTTAAAACGAAAATCATGAATTTGAATAATTATACCATCAAGGCTCAGGAAGTAATTCAGTCTGCTCAGCAAGTTGCTTTTAGCAATAACAATCCTTCTATAGAAACAGAACATTTGTTAAAAGGTATATTAGCTGATAAAGATTCTGCAATTTCTTTTTTATTGAAAAAAAATAATGTAAACCCTGTTTTTTTAGAAAGTAAATTGGATGAATTAATTACAAAATTACCAAAGACTCAAACAGGTGAACCAGCTCAATCCACTGGAAGAGATTTTAATAATGCTTTGCTTAAAGCGAATTCAGCACTTAATACTTTCAAAGATGAATTTATTACCTCTGAACATTTATTAATTGGCCTGATTTTATTGAATGATACAACATCAAAATTACTGAAGTCTGTTGGTTTATCAGAAAAAGGATTGATTGATGCAATCAAAGAATTGCGAAAAGGAGAATCTATACAATCTGCTACACAAGAAACACAATTAAATGTGTTGAATAAATATGCCAAGAATCTCAATCAAATGGCAAGAGACGGCAAATTAGATCCTGTTATAGGAAGGGATGAAGAAATTAGAAGAACCTTGCATATTCTTACAAGACGATCAAAAAACAATCCCATTTTAGTGGGCGAACCAGGTGTTGGTAAAACGGCTATTGTAGAAGGATTGGCTATTCGAATTGTAAATGGGGATGTGCCTGAAAATCTCAAGTCGAAAATTATTTTTGGGTTAGATATGGGTCAACTTATTGCAGGTGCAAAATACAAAGGAGAATTTGAAGAAAGATTAAAAGGAGTAGTTAAAGAAGTAGCAGATAGCGATGGCGAAATTATTTTATTTATAGATGAAATTCATACACTAATTGGAGCTGGTGGGGGAGAAGGTGCAATGGATGCTGCCAATATTTTAAAACCCGCTTTAGCAAGAGGAGAATTGAGGGCAATTGGTGCCACTACTTTAAATGAATATCAAAAATATTTTGAGAAAGACAAGGCACTTGAAAGAAGATTTCAAAAAGTAATGATTGATGAACCTACTGTTGAAGATGCAATATCAATTTTAAGAGGATTGAAAGATCGATACGAAACGCATCATCATGTACTAATTAAAGACGAGGCCATTATTGCAGCTGTTGAATTATCTAACCGATATGTTACCGATCGTTTCTTGCCAGATAAAGCTATTGATCTTATTGACGAGAGTGCTGCAAAGCTTCGTCTTGAGATGAATTCTATGCCAGAAGAATTAGATCGATTGGAAAGACAAATTCGCCAATTAGAAATTGAAAGAGAGGCAATTAAAAGGGAAAACGACGCAGAAAAATTAAAAGAACTCAATATTGAGATTAGTAATTTGTCAGTTGAAAGAGACACGTTAAAAGCTAAGTGGAAACAAGAAAAGGATTTGGTAGAAAAAGTGCAAAATGCCAAAGCACATATTGAACAATTAAAGTTGCAAGCAGAGCAAGCTGAAAGAAATGGTGAATATGGAAAAGTGGCGGAAATTAGGTACGGAAAAATAAAAGACCAAGAAACATTAATTACTTCTTTAACAGAACAGCTATTAAATAGTGGCGACAAACGTTTATTAAAAGAAGAAGTAGATGCAGAAGATATTGCTGCCAATGTTGCTAAAGCAACTGGCATACCATTGGCTAGAATGTTACAAAGTGAGCGGGAAAAATTACTTCACTTAGAGGACGAGTTGCATGAACGGGTAATTGGTCAGGAAGAAGCGATTACGGCCGTATCTGATGCTATTAGAAGAAGTAGGGCTGGATTACATGATCCCAAAAAACCAATCGGTTCTTTTATTTTTCTTGGAACAACAGGAGTAGGCAAAACCGAATTAGCTAAAGCCTTGGCAGCCTATCTTTTTGATGATGAGTCGATGATGACAAGAATAGATATGAGTGAGTATCAAGAGAAACATGCGGTTTCTAGATTAGTAGGTGCTCCTCCTGGATATGTAGGGTATGAAGAAGGTGGCCAGTTAACCGAAGCAGTTAGAAGAAAACCTTATAGTGTGGTTTTATTAGATGAAATTGAAAAAGCACATCCAGATGTTTGGAATATTTTATTACAAGTTTTAGATGATGGTAGACTTACTGATAATAAAGGGCGTGTAGTGAATTTTAAAAACACCATTATTATTATGACCAGTAATTTAGGAAGCCATCTTATTCAGGAAGCATTTGAAGGGGTAAATGATGCAGAAATTGAAGCCGCCAATGAGAAGGCTAAAATTGAAGTAATGAATTTGCTTCGTCAAACTATTCGTCCTGAATTTTTAAATAGGGTAGATGAAGTTATTATGTTTAGCCCTTTGGCAAAGTCTCAATTAAAAGGAATTGTTCAAATTCAATTGAATGAACTTAAAAAGCTAGTAGCTGAAAATGGGATTGCGCTTAATTTTAGTAAGTACTTAATTGAATTTTTAATTGATCAAGGATATGATCCGCAATTTGGTGCAAGACCTTTGAAAAGATTGATTCAAAAGCAATTGGTTAATAGTTTGAGTAAAAAAATATTAGCTGGAGATATTGACAAAAGTAAGTCTGTCTTAGTAGATGTTTTTGATGGGATAGTTGTTTTTAGAAACGAGGAGATATAATTAATTTGTTAAAATTTATATAAGAGGCAACGCATAATTAAACCAGCGCATCTTACTGTTGTCTACTCATTTGTTAGACACAATTTCCAAAACTATAGTGAATGTATAAAATGTCCGTATTGGGCAACGGTATTCTTTTGCTATAATTAAAGTGAAAAATATGATTTGATGTTTACGCTAAAACCTTAAACCATGAAAAAGAAAAACACCCTCTATTATGTTGCAGCTATGTTGATAATGATAGCAGTAATTGTAAGTTCCTGTACAAAAAATTCTTCACTTGAATCGGCAAATGGAGTGCAAGAAATATCATTGTTTTTAACCGATGCCCCTGCTGTTTATGATCAAGTATTAATTGATATTAAATCAGTAAAAGTATTGGTAGACACAAGTAAAGACACGAGAAAAAAAGACAGTACCAATTGGGAAAGAGTTGGTAAAGATAAAGACAGGAGATGTGCATCTGGAGATTCTGCTTTAATTTGGGAAGACCTTGGAATTAAAGCAGGTATATATGATGTTTTAAAATTGAGAAATGGGTTAGATACTACGTTGGCTTCAAGAACTGTAGTTAATGGTGTAATAAGATTAATCAAAATAGAGTTTGGGAACAATAACTCTGTGATGAAAGACAGTATTAGTTATCCCTTGCAATTTCCTACGTGGGCGCCAAATTATATAATTATCAAATTATTCGGTCATGAATTTGAAGAATTCTTAACTCGTAAAAAGAGATTATGGCTTGATTTTGATATTGCCAATTCCATTGTACAAGAAAGAAATAATCAATTTTATCTTAGACCTTGGTTCAAGTATTTTACTGTAAAAACTACAGCAAGTGTTGTAGGAAAAATTATACCAATGGATGCAAAACCAATTGTAATGGTTTTTAATAATACCGATACAGCGTATGCACTTCCTAACAAAGATGGATATTTTAAAATAAGGGGATTAAAGGAAGGCACATATACTGTATATGTAAATGCTTCTAATGGATATTTCAGAAAAACCATCAATAATGTAGCTATAAGCACCACAAAAGAAGTTTCGTTGGGATTGATTGAGTTGAAAAAATAAGGTTGTTTGTAGTTGTTTTTTTAAAGGGGCGGTATTTACCGCCCCTTTTTTTGTATTTTTCCGAATGGAAACGAATCAATTTTTACTTTATGGAGCAAATGGGTATACGGGAAAGCTTATTGCTAGAATGGCCCTAGAATATGGGTTAAAACCAATTTTAGCCGGCAGAAATGAGGTGGCTATTATAGAATTAGCCAATGAGTTGAAATTGGATTATCAAATTATTGATTTGGATAATCATGCTGCTTTGGTTGAATGTTTAGGTCATTATAAAGTAGTACTTCATGCTGCAGGGCCTTTTCAGTTTACTTCCAAAAAAATGATTGATGCATGTTTGGAATCTAAAACACATTACCTCGATATTACAGGAGAAATTGCCGTTTTTGAAAAAGCTAAAAGGATGAATGATTTGGCAATTACCAATAAAATCATGCTCATGCCTGGTGTTGGGTTTGATGTAGTGCCTACAGATTGTATTGCAAAATTTTTAAAAGAGCATTTAGAAAATGCAACTCATTTAACACTTGCTTTTGCTATGTTGGGGGGAGCTGTATCTCATGGTACAGCAACCACAATGGCTGAGGGGATGGGGGCTGGTGGCGCAATCAGAGAAAATGGAAAAATAGTTAAAAGACCATTAGGTCATAAAGGTAAGTGGATTGATTTTGGGCTGAAAAAATTATTTGTTATGTGCATTCCTTGGGGAGATATATCAACAGCATATACTACAACAGGAATTCCCAATATTGAAACATATACCATGGCTTCTCCAAAAGCTTTTAAGGCTTTGAAATGGCAAGCCCTTTACAATTGGATACTTCGATTATCTTTTGTAAAAAATATGGCTAAGAAAAAAATCAAAGCAAAACCAGCTGGTCCGAATGACGAAGCAAGGTTAAAAGCAAAAAGTCTTGTTTGGGGAGAAGTTATCAATAAAGCAGGAGAAGTAAAATCTGCAAGATTAATTGGCCCAGAAGGATATACCCTCACAGCAATTAGTAGTTTAATAATTACAAGAAAAGTATTGTCTGAAGATTTTAAAATTGGATATCAAACACCAGCAGGGTGTTATGGGGCAGACCTTGTATTAGAAATCCCTGGGGTGACAAGAGAATTATTATAAAATTGTTTTTTAAAATCATATTTGCATTTCTAATTAATCATTAATGGTAAATAATAAAAAAGCAGCGATAGGATTTATATTTATTACACTTTTGTTAGATGTTATTGGATTTGGATTGATTATTCCGGTAATCCCTAAATTAATTCAAGATTTATCAGGAGATTCAAGTGTAAGTCATGCTGCAACTTATGGAGGGTTATTAACTTTTGCTTATGCAATTATGCAGTTTTTATTTGCACCAGTGCTGGGTAATTTAAGTGATCAATATGGCAGAAGACCAGTATTGCTTTTTTCATTATTTGGATTTGGAATTGATTATTTATTGCTCTCGTTTGCACCATCCATTGCATGGTTGTTTGTAGGAAGAATGATTGCTGGAATCACGGGTGCAAGTTTCACAACTGCTACAGCTTATATTGCAGATATCAGTACACCAGAAAATAGAGCACAGAATTTTGGAATGATTGGAGCTGCTTTTGGATTGGGTTTTGTAATTGGGCCAATGCTTGGAGGGCTGTTAGGAGAAATTGGTCCTAAAATTCCATTTTTTGTTGCAGCAGGATTGGCACTAATCAATTGGTTATACGGTTATTTCATTTTGCCAGAATCTTTAGATAAAAATTTAAGAAGACCATTTGAATGGAGAAGAGCCAATCCCTTAGGATCACTTTTGCAATTGAAAAAGTATCCCGCCGTATCTGGTTTGGTAGTTTCTTTTGTATTAATCTATTTAGCAGCGCATGCTGTTCAAAGTAATTGGAGTTTTTTTACTATTGAAAAATTTAAATGGAGTCCTAAAATGATTGGAATTTCATTGGGTTTAGTAGGGCTTTTGGTTGGAGGTGTACAAGGTGGATTGGTAAGAATTGTAAACCCAAAAATAGGCAATGAAAAAAGTATTTACCTTGGATTAGCCTTATATTCATTGGGTTTGCTCTTGTTTGCATTTGCATCTGAATCTTGGATGATGTTTGTTTTTTTAGTGCCTTATTGTTTAGGGGGAATTGCCGGACCCGCTTTGCAATCCCTTATATCTGGCAGTGTTCCAAAGAATGAACAGGGAGAATTACAAGGTGCATTAACTAGTTTAATCAGTGCTACATCAATTGTTGGGCCATTGATGATGACGAATTTATTTTCTTATTTTACCAATTCTTCAGCTCCTTTTTATTTTCCAGGTGCAGCTTTTTTATTGGGAGCAATATTTATGATCATGGCCTGTATTTGGTCTTACAGAGCGCTTCATATAAAAAAGAAGCATTTATAATTTATCTAATGCTGATAAAATATAGCTCAATGATTTTTTATCGGGATTCATTGAAAATATAGCTGTGTTGCCAATATCATTTACTGGTCTTATTCCATAGTAAAACGAATTGCCGATTTTGGAAATTGAAATAATATTCAATTTAGTATTAAGTGGAATATTTAAAGCAGCAAAAGATCTAGAATTAAAGTCCGACTTTAATTCAGCTATTGTTTTATTGTTTTCAAAAACAGCATAAACAACTGTATTTTTATTGGTAAAGT
>JANOQC010000245.1:0-10218 GCA_031422175.1 Sphingobacteriia bacterium
TAATTTTATATTTTCAACAACAGCTGGCTTACCCCGCATTCAAGTAAGCACAACAAAAGGTATCAGTAAATTTAAGTATGAGGGAAATGAACAATTGATCAGGTGGGGAGAGCAATTATACAACGATGTTGTATTAAAAGGAAAAAATAAAACTTTGCTAAGCGAAAAATTAAATACTGCTTTTGAATCGAGTATTAATAAAGAAGTAACAAAACCTATCTTCTTAATACAAGAAGGAAGGGATATTGTAGCCAATAAAAATTATTTATTGCAATTAGCTGCACATATTGGAGCAGACCCAAATAGTTATTTTGCAAGACCAAAAGTAGAAATGATAGCAGGGAATCATCAAGTTTTATTTAATGAAAAAGATACGGTGGCTGTTTTTGAGGTGCTTACCAATCAAGTTGATTCCCTTAAAAAATTATTGCTTCATCAGGTTAGTAATGGGGTGGACAGCAGTTCGATTGCTTTAATAGAACCTTTGAAAAATGAAATCAATCTAAACTATGATTTCCACATAAAGGGAAAATTAAAGGAAGTTCCATTCGAAATAAAAATTGCTGGTGACCAATACCTTCGGGAATTTTACTTCAATAATGAATTGATTTGTATCGCCAATGGAAACAAAGCTCCCGAAAGATTTGTTATGCTAGATAATAGTATTTCATCAGAAATAATGAATGCTTTATTCATAATCGGTTTTAATTCATTTTTTCAATAATTAATTATGCGCATCATTTCTTATAATGTAAACGGAATTAGAGCTGCTATTAAAAAAGGATTTGCGGATTGGTTAGCTACTAATCCTGCAGATATAATTTGTTTGCAAGAAAGTAAAGCTACTATAGAAGATATAGACCATGCCCATTTTGAAAAAGCTGGTTATATAAGTTATTGGTTCTCGGCTCAAAAAAAAGGTTATAGCGGTGTAGTAATTTTATCTAAAACCAAAGCCGACAAAGTTTTTTACGGAAATGATATTGAACAAAGTGATTTTGAAGGTCGCGTAATTCGTGCCGATTTTGGCGATATAAGTATCATCAATGCCTACTTTCCTTCGGGAACAAGTGGAGATGAACGCCAACAATATAAATACCAATGGCTGAATGAATTCAACACTTATTTAAATGAATTAAAAAAGAAAAGAAAACAACTCATTGTAGTTGGAGATTATAATATAGCTCACGAAGCCATTGATATTCACGACCCAAAAGGCAATAAAAATTCTTCTGGATTCTTACCGGAGGAAAGAGCTTGGATGACAGAATTTCTGCTTAATGGTTGGGTAGATACTTTTAGACAACTCAACCCAGATTCAGTAGGCGGTTATAGCTGGTGGAGCCAACGCTTTCCTACTGTTCGTTTACAAAATAAGGGTTGGCGCATAGATTATATATGTATAACCGAAAATTTATTACCTCAACTTAAAGCAGCTTCTATTTTACCTGACATCAAACACAGCGACCATTGCCCCATTTACATGGAACTCTCCACCCAATAACCCAATAACTATTAACTAATAACCATGTACATATATAACGTAACCACCAAAGTAACGCACGGAATACATACGGATTGGCTGCAATGGATGAAAAATGAACATATTCCTGCAGTATCGGCTACAGGATGTTTCACCCATACGGTTTTTGTACGTTTATTGGATACAGATGAAGAGGATGGACCCACTTATGCAGTTCAATACCATGCTGCCACCAAAGCAGATTATGATTGCTATATAACCAAATTTGCTACAACACTTAGAAAAGATACCATCGACCGCTGGGGAAATCAAGTCATCGCCTTTAGGAGCTTAATGCAACATGTGCATTGAGTGTGGATAGTTTAAGAAAACAAATTTGTTATTTAAAAAACTTTCTTATATTCCTTTGAAACCCTTGTGGGTATTGATTTTCAGCTATATTCATTCAAAACCATTGATATCATTGAGTTCTAGCATTTTTTATTGGCAATATATAAGAGAAAAAAATATGCAAAATTCTTCTCTACCCCTTTGTTTATAAGGGTTTTATCGCAAAAAATAAATATAAGATATTGTATAAAATATTTTGTTACTAATAAAAAGAAGATAAATTTGTTCTAGTTAATAAAAACACTAAAAACTCGTCTATGAACAAAGCTGAATTAATCGCAGTATTGGCTGACAATGCTGGTATTACTAAAACACAAGCAAATGCAACAGTAGATGCATTTGTTGATGCAGTTACAAAAACTTTGAAAAAAGGTGATAAAGTAACATTGGTAGGTTTTGGTACTTTCTCTGTATCAAAGCGTGCTGCACGTACTGGTCGTAACCCACAAACTGGTGAGGCCATCAAAATTAAAGCGAAGAAAGTTGCTCGCTTTAAGGCTGGTAAAGAATTAAGCGGAAAGCTCTAATTCCATCTAACAAAAAGAATTGAACCCCGCTTTGGCGGGGTTTTTCTATTTTTGCACTTTAATCATCTTTATTACAAAAAATTATTATGGGCAGAGGCGACAAAAAAACAGCAAAAGGAAAGCGTTTCCAGGGTTCATTTGGTAAGTCAAGACCAGTAACTCCTCCTAAAGGAAAGAAAGTAGAAAAGAAAGTAGAAGAGAAAGCAGAGAAAGCTTCTTAATCAGTAAATAAGGAACAGTTGAATGTTTGCAAGAATATTTTACTGTTCCTGGTTTTACTTTTTATCGTTGCGTTTTATCAGAGTTGCATCTTTATAAGTTGATCTTGCAATGGTTGTAATTGCATCTACCAATACATCCAAATCTGCAGGTCGCGTATACACATGAGGCGTAACCCTTACGCATCGGATATTTTCCCAAACAATCCCTACTGTATGTATTTTATATTTTGCAAATAACTGTTGATCTAATTCTGCTGGAGTTAATCCATCAATTGTTACTCCTGCAATAGCACATGAATACCCGTCTTTTAATGAAGTATGAATGCGCACACCGGGTACATTTTTTACTTTAGTGGCCCAGTAATTTTTTAAATAACGGATTCTTTCTTCTTTGCGTTTACTGCCAATAGCAGTATGAAATGCAATAGCTTCCCCAATACCCTGTTCGATAGGAAAGCTACGTGTACCAAGGTTTTCAAACTTTCGTATATCTGAGCTATTGGGCTTTTCGGCACAGATCAAAGGCCACACTTTTTCAATCTTTTCTTTCTTGATCCAAAGCATTCCACTCCCAATGGGTGCACTTAAAAACTTATGTAAACTGGTACCAAAATAATCGCAGCCTAGATCAGGTACATTAAAATCGAGTAAACCAAAACTATGCGCACCATCTACCAATACCTCCACTCCTTTTTGATGTGCCATTGCACAAATTTTTTGCACCGGTAAAATTTGCCCAACCCAATTAATGATATGTGTTATATGCAATAATTTAGTTTTCGGAGTAATAGCTTTTTCGAACGCACTCACAATTGCATCATCATTCTCTATTGGAAAATCAAAGCTGATTTGTTTATAAACTATTCCATCTCTTAGCGCCCGTTGATTCCAGGCATGAATCATATTGGGATAATCTTGCTTGGTTCCAATAATTTCATCTCCCTTATTAAAATTCAATCCATAAATCACCGTATTTAATGCTTCAGTAGCATTCCGATTAATGGCAATTTCCTCTGCACTACTGCCCGCTAATAATGCCAGTTTTTTACGCAATGGCTCTCTTCCTTGGTCCAGAATTCGCCACATATAGTAGGAAGGAGCTTGATTAGACAAGGAATTATATCTTTCTACAGCCTCTTGTACCACCCTTGGTGAAGGGCTTACACCGCCATTATTGAGGTTGATGATATTAGAATTGACCGTATACCCTTGTTGAATTACTTGCCAGTAGTCTTCATTGGTGGCCGCGTCTATGGGGCTTAAATGCTTGATTTTATTGGCCGCGTCCGAAAAATTTGCTGCATTGAGCTCATTAAAAATACCATAGCCTGCAATTACACCAGACAATGCGCCTATTTTTTTCAGAAACCCCCTGCGTTGCTCCATGCTATTAATTTATAGGTTAAGATAAACAATATGGCTGAATTAGGGTTATTGATATGGCATATCTTTGTACAGAAAAGGTTCTGAAATGACTCGAAAAAGATTGATATTGGTTTTAGTAATGATATTGCTCAGTTGCAGGGAATCATTGATTGCACAATGCTCTATTTGCACTAAAACAGCTTCTCAATTAGGAGATGGGCCTGCCGCTTCGCTAAACTCAGCCATTATTTACCTGGCTTTTGCTCCCTTTGCCATTGTTGGATTTATCGGCTATAAATGGTGGAAGCGCGAAAAAGCATTTAATCAAGATTGATAAAGATGAGGTTCTCATCTTGCATTTCAAATGAGAAATTATATTGACTGATTGCTTTAAAGACAGATTTAGATGTTCCTCTTTTCATATTATCATGTAGCTCAATTACAATGGCCTTGCATTTAGGCAACCAATTTTCGAAATTCAATTCAAAAACTTCTTTTTCCGATCCTTCTATATCTACTTTTAAAATATCAATACTATTCCAGTTTTGTTCTCTCATAATTGAATCAATAGAAATAGCTGGTAAGGCCCTGGGATTATCAGCTGTGGTTTCTGCAACCATAAATGCATTTTGAACTCCGTCTGTATTGATAATTTCCAAATGAACATCTTTATTCCATAAGCCTTTACAATAGGCTTTAATGTTTTGGTAAGGTGCAATGTTTTTTTGTAAAATAACAAAATTGTCACTGCTAGGTTCAATGGCTACAATATTTGCTTGAGGATATCGATGTGAAAAATAAACTGCCGCTAATCCAATATTTGCTCCTGCATCCAATATAGTTTTAGGTTCAAAAGGAAATTGAATATTATATTGATCACGTAAAAAAACCTGATCGAATGTGTAGTAATCGGAAGTATCTTTTCTTAAATGAAAACTACCCTTATAATTGGAAGCTTGTAGTTTTCCATATGGTTGAATCTTTACTCGTCCGTACAATTTAATTGCATCCAACAAACCAAAGGCCTTTACCATTTTCTTGAATCGAGATGCCATAAATAGAAATTAATTAAATGATAGTTCTATATAATTGAAGATACGCATTCGCGGCTTTTTGCCAACTGAATTGCTTTGCATGTAATTGAATAGTATGCCGACGGTTCATTAATTCATCATGCTCCAAAGCTTTATTTAATGTTGATTGCATCGCTTGAGCAGTGTATTCAGTAAAATAATGGGCTACAGACCCACCTATTTCGGGCAATGGCCCTACAGAAGAAAGTAGCACCGTTTTCCCATAATGCATGGCTTCGATAACTGGCAATCCAAAACCTTCCGCTAAAGAAGGAAATAGAAAAGCTATACAGTGCTGATAGTACCAATATTTTTCGCTTTCTAAAATAGCACCAGTAAATACCAGTTGATGAGCAACGCCTAATCGGTTTGCTTCAGTAATTATGAATTGCTTGTATTGTTCATCTTGAGTAATTCCTGCAATAATGAGTTGATAATTGGTGCCAATTAATAATTTTAGTAACTCATGAAAATTTTTCTTTGGGGCAATAGTACCAATTGTAAATAAGAAAGGAATCGAGGGAATAGTTTGAGGAGGCAGTACTTGAACAGACTCATCAATTCCGCAGCCATTGTATATCACCGTGATTTTTTTATTTCCCATATCTACAAACTGCTCTAATTCTTTGGCAGTAAATGTAGAGATGGTCACCACAGCTGTTGCTCTATCGATTTTACTTTGCAAATTTTTTTGATATGCATTTTTTCTTTTTACAGATTTATTTGAATCATATAAAAAATTCAGGTCATGAACAGTTAATACAATCGGTATTCGTTGATTTTTAGGAAAATACACACTGGTTTGATTGGTAGCATGCCAGCAAGAAAATTTCTTTAATGGAGGCATGACCAGTTTATGCAAACTCGATTGATCAATATATTGCACTGAAGATCCAAAAATTCCGTTTAATTGCTTGGGTAAATAAAAAGAAAGTGTTTCACGGCTTGGATCTGACTCCTTTATCAACGCCTCTCCCAATCCTTTGCAGAAATGATACAAACCAGTATTGGGATATTTCATCCTTTCAAAATCAAGAATAATATTTTTAGCGGGTTGAATCATTAAACAATTTTCACAAACATTTTTAAACAATACAACCATCTACGCAATAAATTTCTTCGTTTAAATGCCAATATTCTTTTATTGTATTTAAAAAAAGTAACCATTCTCAACCAGTTATTATAGATGGAGAAACTTTGGTAACTTTTATTCAATAATCGAAACACATTTTTTTGCTCTTCTAAATTCACAGGGCACTTAACATACATCAATTGCATTCTTTGTCGCGCCAAATTAGTTTCTTCCTGTGGTGTTTTTTTCTTTCTCACCGGCATTGTACCATCTGCAGATTTTATTTTTGTTGCACCAAACACATTCTCACTGTGCTGACGATATAAAACCAGTGGCTGATCTATATATTTAAGCTGGCTATAAAATGTTGCAACAAACCCTAACCAATAATCGTGTGGAATCATTGTGGGCAAAGGAACCGAATCGGCAACTAATTTTTTGGGAAACAACATTCCATGCCCAGGAGCCGAATTGCCCACTGTATAATTCAAGCAATCATCAAAAGAAATTAATTTTTTTACATCAGATAATTTTTTACCTACCCGATTGTCTTCATCGTCAATTAATTCAGAATTACAATACACAATTGCATTGTCTCCTATCTCCTTCATTAATATGGCTAATTTCTCAGGCAACCAAATATCGTCCTGATCACTAGGAGCAATAAAATCTCCCTTTGCCAATAACATTCCTTTTTCGAAATTCTTTACATAACCCAAATTTTGTTCATTGATATAAACATGTATGTTCGAAAATCGATTTGCATAATCATTTAATATAGCCACAGTTCGATCACTGGAACAATCATCTACTACTACCAATTCTATATTAGTATAGGTTTGAGCTAAAATACTATCGAGTTGTTTGCCAATAAATCGCTCTCCATTATAAGTAGCAATTACAACTGAAATGAGTGGATCAGCTATAGTTGAATCAGCATTATGGTTGGTCATTCAAATATTGTTGAGTAAAACGAAATAAATTAAAATCTGAGGATTGAATAGCAGCAGCAACATCTTTTTTAATAGCCCCTTTATCAATTCCCTTCATTTTGTTTCTTTGAATTAGTTGATAAACACGTTCTGCCATCAACCAATGTTTACGATCATTATTTTTGATTGCATTTTCACTTTCTTTTATTGCCAAACACAAATCTCCTATTCCTTCTTTGGAAGATGCAATGGTTTTGAGAACGGGTATTTTTCTTTCCCCATTAAATGCAGGCGCCAACATCATTCTAAGATTTCTTACAAAAGCATCTGCATCGGGCCGGTCGCTTTTATTCACCACAAAAATATCGGCAATCTCCATCAATCCCGCTTTCATAGTTTGTACCTCATCACCCGCTTCGGGAACCACTACCACTATGGTTACATCGGCCAATCCAGCTATTTCAATTTCTGATTGACCCACTCCCACTGTTTCAACAATAATATAATCAAAACCAGCAGCCTGCAATAAAGCAGTAATTTCTATGATATGCGGGTGCAATCCACCCAATGAACCCCTAGTTGCCAATGATCGGATATAAATATTTGGATGATTGTACCAATCACTCATGCGAATTCGATCACCTAATAAAGCGCCTAAATTAAAAGGCGAAGATGGATCCACACAGAGCACAGCAACTTTTTTTCCTTCATTGGCCCATTGCCCGATCAAAGCGTCTACCAACGTACTTTTACCTGCCCCTGGTGGGCCAGTAATACCAATCACTGGCGTGCTGCCCAAAGGAAGTTGTTGCAAAAAAATAGCATGTCCTTCTACTTCATTTTCAACCAATGAAATGGCCCTTGCTAGCGATTTTTGATTGCCTTGAATAATGTCATTTAATAATTGATCCCACATATACGTTCTGTAAATGTAAATTTATGCTATTGGTATGCCAAAAAGAGGAACAAATATTTTATTGACTGTAAGTATTATTATGCTTGCAGGCCTACTATGGAGTAGGGCCCTACTCTCTATAAGTATGGGGTTGATGCTTATTTACTCATTTTACTATTGGAATAAAAACAATATTGGTTCAGCAAAAAACATCTCACTCTATCTTAAAAACCCTTTACTCATTTGGTGTTGCAGCCCTATTCTCTTGCTTTTTACGGGAATCTATCAAGAAGGGTTTACTGCAACAAATCTCCAACTGTTGCTTACATTTTCGGTTTATCCAATTGCTGGATTTACTGCAATTGCTGCCGAAAAATTCGATTTTACCAAAACCATTTCACAGCCTTGGATTCACTCAGCACTTGTTGCTTTATTGTACCCATTGGGTTGGTTTATATTTCATTCAACAACTGTGATTGAACAATATGGAACTGGTAAATCATTACCCGTTTTTATGGACAATGATCATTTACGTTTCAGTATATTTTTATGCAGTGCATTATTGTTTACATTATTGCCTGTAAACAATGCTCGTTATAAAAAAATATCATTTGTTGTTTTACTAATCGCAATTTTATTTCTATCCGTAAGAACTGCTTGGGTATTGGGTCTCATAATTATTGTTGGATATAGCATTCATTATTTCACCAAGCATGCATCGTTTATAAAAAATAGAATCAAAATCTTAATTGCAGCAACAATCTTTATAGTCATGTTTTGGATCTTCCCAACAACACAACAAAAAATTCGGTATAGTATTTATGATTGGCAACAGTACAATAGCAAGGGTTACGACTCAACATACTCTGATGGTGTAAGAAGGGCAGTTAACACAGCCGCATGGAGTGCAATAAGAGAGGATCATGCAACAGCAATTGGTTGGTCGGCCATTCCATCAACCCTAAAAAATAAATTCACCCAACAATTCAATGGCAGTAAAACCCAATATGGTTGGCCATTTAATCAATGGTTGTTTTGGTGGATGGGTGGCGGATTTATAGGTATACTATTATTTACAGTTTGGTTATTGTATCCTGCTTGGTATGGGTTCAAACATAAAAATCCATTCCTTATAATCTGGACCCTTTGCATAGCAGTTTCCTGCTTAGTAGAGAGTTCGCTTAATTATCAATTTGGCGTATTTGTACATGTTTGGCCCTTACTTATTTGTTGGCAAGCGTTTAAGAAAAATTAACGCAGTAATTTATAATTCCTAAAATCGAATAAGCGAATACCTGTTGCTTTTTCGAAATAGTAAAGAATCTTATCTTTTATGGAGAATTTCTTTTTAGTGGGATCGAGTACTACTTGCCAGTTCAAACGCTTGATCCTTTCTTCCATTACAAAAGGATGTGTGCCAGTGAATTTTTCTAGTGAATCAAACTGACTATAATCAAAATAATCTGGTATGACATCAAAGGCTTTCATCCCCTCATCATTATGCCAAAACTTTCCTACTTCTTTTTGCTTCTTCATCATTTGTTCCGGAGATTTTACCCATCCATAATGGTACACGTATGCATCAATGGCTTTTACTCGCAGCTTTTGCTCTCCCCTTCTAAAACCCTGAGCGTCTTTATAGGATTGAATGGTTTTATCATTTCTGATTATGCGTACTTCATGATCGTACCATTTTCTGCTATCTCCTACATAATCGTATGTACCATAAAAATGCAAATACTTAAACAATAATCCTTCTACTTGTTTATCAGCTGCATGGCGCTCGCATGCTGCACGAATAGCGCCATGGTATTGTTCATGAACCACTTCATCACCCTGAATATAAAATGCCCAGGTACTTTCCGGATTGATCAATTCAAATGCTTTATTGGTTTCTGCAGCTAAAACAGTGCCCCCTTTGCGTAAACTAGCATCCCATACCGAATGGTGGATCTTGATCTTTGGATCGCCTATCGATTCCATCAGGGCAAGGGTTTCATCGGTACAATCTCCTACTAGAATGATCATTTCATCTACTACTGGCAAAATTGATTTGATCGCCTCAACAATTGGATAATCATTTTTAACAGCATTCTTGATAATGGTAAACCCTGAAATAAGCATTTTTACTAAATTGTGCCCCAAAGAACCGAAAACTTCGGTTCACTTTAGTGTAAGCCATGATTAATTTTATTCCAATATTTCCTTTAGCCATTGTTGTTTTTCCGGGAGAATCATTGAATCTGCACATATTCGAACC
>JANOQC010000246.1:0-12777 GCA_031422175.1 Sphingobacteriia bacterium
ATAAAACGTTCAATAGGAAGAAGTTCTTCCTCAGCCACTTGCGTTACAAATTTTCCAAGTTCAACGCCTCCTTGAGAAATATAGGTATTGAAGTTGGGAGATTGGTAGAATTTCCATTCGAATTTTTTATGTTGCACTCTATTTTTTCCGAACTCAACAGAGTTTACCTGAGCATTTCCCAAAAAAGGAACAACTAAAACAAGAAAAAAAAGGGCTTTACTGATTCTATTCAATTGCATATCCGAACTTTGGCATTTAAAATTAGTCATTTACTGTTAAAAGCAGCTAAAAATAGGTTTATGATAAAGGTTAAGGTTTTCACATTTAGTCCAATTCAGGAAAATACCTATGTTTTGTTTAACGAAACCGGAAAAGCATTGATCATCGACCCTGGCTGCTATTCAAAAGAAGAACAGGAATTTTTGTATCAATTTATCCAAAAAGAAAACTTAACTCCTATACAATTATTGAATACCCATTGTCATCTTGACCATGTTTTTGGTAATAAATGGGTATTCGACACTTTCCATACTCCACTTTTTATCCATCCAAAAGAAGAAGCAATGCTTCAATTGGCACCATTGTCGGGTGAAAAATGGGGATTGCCATTTACTAACTATTCTGGACCTTTAAATTTCCTCAATGAAGGAGATACTATTCAACTAGAAAATGATGCCCTTCAAGTTATTTTAACACCGGGTCATTCACCTGCAAGTATTTGTTTCTATTGCAAAGAACAGGCATTTTTAATTGGGGGTGATGTGTTGTTTAGAGAAAGTATTGGAAGAACTGATTTGCCTGGAGGAAACCATGAAACCTTGTTAAAAAGTATACGTGAAAAATTATTTGTATTACCTAACGATGTGGTGGTTTTTCCCGGACATGGAATTAAAACAACTATTGGTTATGAAAAACTCAATAATCCATTTCTTCAATAATTAGCATCGAAGTCCGCTGGATAAGCATTGTTGTAAGCAGTAATAAATATTGCTCCTAAATTTTTGTATGGGGGAACATAATCATCAAATTTTTCTTTTGCAGACCCATTAAACCGAATGGCCAGACTACTCCAAAGTGCAGGCCAATTAAGGTCTTTTCCTAAACGAAGGTTTTCACAGATTACATCAATCAACCCTTGATTAATAATTCCTGTACCAATTTGTTTTGAAGAAATAATATGCGCTCCTGGGCAAATTTCTAACACATCATTTAATTTCTGATAGCCACCACAGCTACCTACTAATACCAGTTTAGACCCTACTGGCAATTTATTGATGGTATTCTTTAAATAGTAACTATGCCCTCTATGAATAGCAACTGTAGGTTGAATAGAATTGCTGGATAAGTAATAAATCAAACTATCTTGGGCTTTTTCATCCAATTCTAATTTTTCATCTAAGGGTAAATTAGCATAAATGGTCACAGGAACTCCTCTTACAGAATTGACTTCCACCCATTGCGGTTTTTTTATGATTCTCCAATTCGGATTTCGGAATTTATTTAGAAATGAATTGAACACAACTAAGCCATCTTTATCTCCATAAAAAAATTGTTGAATAGCAATTTTTCCGTTCAATGTATCTCTTAAAAGTTTATTAGGTAATTCATAAATAGGTAAAATTCCTAGTCGTGTAGATAAATCAATTTTATTGGAGGAGTCCATGGAAAGGAAAATAGTATTCAATAAATCATAAATAATTTCACCTCTTTTATTTGCAATGTCTTTGCATCTATTCAGTTCATTTTGAACTTGAGTTAAGATCAATTTTCTTAAATTAAGGGTATATATGCTTGAGTAAGAATCTGCAACGTCTACTGCATCTTCTAAAGTATTGGTTTTTTCAAGACCATTCACAAACCCTTTGATTAATTTTTCAGCATCCCATGTGTCCATCCTACTCAAAAAATCATCCAACATATTATAAGATGCGGTGATTTTTACAAATTTTTTATAGTAATCAAATTTCACCAATTGAAGCAAGGAATCCGATCTTGGTATATTCATTCTAGCAAAAATTCTTGGATAAACACCCGAAACAAAACTGGAAGTGTACATTTCTTCTTCTCCCAAAACGGCTAAGTAATACAATTCAACAGGAGATAATCCTTCCAATTTTTTAAACCTTATTAGATCACTTTTTTCGCTGTGCAAAGCATTGATGTCATTGATAAATTCTTCGATTGCTTTAGATTTTAGTTTAGCAGTTAAAATATTGGCAGCCATCGGTGTATCTCCCTTTTGCATTCTTTCGGCATATTGAATTTTTGTTTTTACCAATAATTGATAATATCCTTTGGAACTATCATTAACCACATATGGAGTAATTGACTCAATAGAAGAAACTCCTTTATAAATATTATCCAAAAAAGGGAAATACATTCTACCTGTTTTAGTTAAAGACAAACGGGCAACTAGTTTTACAAAAGGATGGTTTACAGATTGAATTTTTTTTCCCAACGAATTAGGTGCAGCGGCATAGTTGTATAACTCTTCTGGATTTCGAAACCCAGCAACAGTAATCAAAGAATCTGCATATCGATTATTTGAGTTAAGCGATAAAATAGAAAAAATTCTTGATGGCGTTTTTTGGCATTGCTTTAAAACAATTAAATCTTTAGCTGCACTAATGCCTATATTTTCTTTTAATGCAAAATTATCTACCAAAATACTACCTATTACAATTGTGTTTGCATGAATGATTGATTCAATCGATAATCCCGACCAATCCAATTGCATAGAAGAATCAAAGTTTTTTATAAGTGTAGGATATTGATCAGCAGTAATTACCCTTGATTGATATGCCGAAATAAATCCGATTAACACATCATTGACACCTCTTAACCACTTGTATTTGCCATTGTTATCTAATTGTTCATTTAATTCAATTGCTGCTCGAATAGTTGTTATTCTAATTTTGGATTGTGCAATTTGAAAAGGGCTTAATTTTATTGGATTGATTGGCAATGAATCAATTTGATCGAGAGACCTAATTATAAATTCATGATGCAACTGGCGCATTGCAGGTATGGTAGGCATTTCAATTTGAGCATTAGCTGTAGAAATTCCAGCCATAAAAAGCAATTGTCCAAACAAAAAAAAGGAGAATCGATACATATAGTTCACAAAAATAGGCGGGTTTAGAGCGAATTTAGCCAAATCGTGGTCATCTAGTTAACAATTAGATAATAATGCAAATTTTACTTAATGCAGGATAATGAAATTAACTTTGTGTAAACATTGTGTTAACATGGAAGGAAAATCAAAACAGATACTCATTGCAGACGACGAACCTGATATTCTAGAAATTGTCAGCTACAATCTAGAAAAAGAAGGATACACCGTTTTTACAGCAAAAGATGGCAATGAAGCGTTAGATAAAGCCAGACAACTCAATCCCGACTTGATTATACTCGACATTATGATGCCGAAAAAAACAGGTGTTGAAGTATGTAAAATTCTTAGGTCACAACCTGCTTTTCAAGAAACATTAATCATATTTCTTACCGCAATGAGCGATGAAGCATCACAAATTAAAGGTTTAGAAACTGGTGCAGACGATTATGTAAATAAACCAATCAGTCCCAAGGTACTCACAAGTAGAGTAAATGCTTTATTTAGAAGAGTTGGCAACAAAGAAACAGGTAAATCAATCACTATTGGAGATGTAACTATCGATCCGGTAAAATTTTTGGTAACCATTAATGACATTGAAGTTATTTTAGCAAAGAAAGAATTTGAATTACTTTATTTACTTGCGTCTAGACCAGGCAGGGTTTTTCTTAGAAACGAGATTTTATCACAGGTTTGGGGCAATGAAGTGATAGTGGGAGACAGAACCATCGATGTACATATCCGAAAAGTTCGCCAGAAAATGGATTTGGATTGCATTACTACTGTTAAAGGTGTTGGTTACAAATTTGAGATATAAGCTTAACTTGCGTTGAGCTATGTTTAGTACTAAAAACTTATCACCACATCAATTATCCGCATTTACTGCTTTGATCTTGTCATTGCCTATTTCAATAGGTATTTATTTTATTAGACCCGATTGGATCATAGCAATTATTGCATTTGTTATCACTTTTTTAGGAAGTTATTTATTGATCCGATTTGTTTTAGAATCCTTTATTTATCGAAAGATCAAGCTAATTTATAAATACATCTATCAAACCAAAGCATCAAAAAGAGAGGAAACTTATTATAAATATATACTACCTCAAAAAGGAATTGACGAAGTAAGAGAAGATGTAGAAAAATGGGCAGCACAAAGAAGCGCCGAAATTGAATTACTTAAAACCAATGAAGCTTACCGAAAAGAATTTTTACAAAATCTGGCACATGAATTCAAAACACCCATTTTCGCCATTCAAGGTTATATAGACTCATTATTAGATGGTGCAAAAGACAACCCTGAATTGAGTAAACGGTTTTTGGAAAATACAGCCAAGAATGTTTTAAGAATGGTAACATTAGTTGAAGATTTGGATGAAATTTCGCGATTGGAAAGTGGTGAACAACCTTTGTATAAGGAAAATTTTATTATTCAAGATTTAATAAAAGAAGTTTTTGAAACACTATCCATCAAAATCAGTATTAGAAATACCAAATGCAGTATAAAAAAAGGGTGTGAATCTCCCATTACCGTTTTTGCAGATCAAGAGAAAATCAGGCAGGTAATTAATAACCTTTTAGAAAACGCCATTAAATATGGCAAAGAAGAGGGGAATGTAGTTGCAAGTGTTTACAATACAGATGGGAAACATGTATTAATTGAATTGAGTGACGATGGTATAGGCATTGCGGAAGAACATTTAGGAAGAATTTTTGAAAGATTCTATAGAACAGACAGGGGGCGAAGTAGAGATGTGGGCGGAACAGGATTGGGATTGTCTATTTGCAAACATATTGTTGAAGCACACGGACAAACCATCCATGTTAGAAGTAAAATTGATATTGGTACAACGCTAGGTTTTACATTAGATAGTAGAAAAGACTAAAAAAGCCCCAATAGAAATTGGGGCTCGCTTGAGAAAACTACTAATATGCTCTTTTGCTATAAACTGAAATGTAAAACTCTACATTAAAAATGAACAAATTGTAAACTAAATGCAACCAAATCATTACCTTTTGTTCAACTAAGTAAAGGAAATTAATTATTTTCAATATTATCTAATTATTAATTTATGCCGAATTAGGCTGCTGTAAGTTGGGAAGCCTATTTTTGCCAAAACCTTGTAGATATGAGTGCCAATACTTTCGGAAAGTTTTTTATGCCAAAAAATAAAGTGTTTTATGAGCTATTTGAGGATGTGGCTGAAAAGTCGCATGAAATGGGCATTAAACTGAAAGAGATGGTAAGTGAGCCAGATCCTAATAAAAGAGCAGCTATTAGAGCACAAATTGAAGATTTAGAGCACAAAAACGACGATAATACCCACCGTATTTTTACCGAACTAGGCAGAAATTTCATTACCCCTTTTGATAGAGAAGATATTCACTATTTAGCAACTGCATTGGATGATATTGCAGATTATATATTTGCAACAGCTAAAAAAATTAATTTTTACAGCGTCAACCCAAATGACACAGGAATCCAAAAAATGGCTGACCTTATTTTACAAGGAACAATAGAAATTAAGAAAGCTGTGTTTGGATTGAGAGACATGAAAAACCTTCGTGAAATGACAGAAGCCATGGTGAAAGTAAATAGCATTGAAAACCAGGCAGATGATGTATTTGACATGAGTATCGAATTACTTTTTCAAAACGAGCACGATTTTAAAGAAGTAATTAAGAAAAGAGAAATTTATCAAGTGATGGAAATAGCAACTGATAAATGTGAAGATGCTGCAAATGTGATTGAATCAATCATTATCAAATACGCATAACTATTTCGTAATTAAGTATTAGCTATTTATGTTTACTTTACTAATAATCATTATTGTTCTGGCTTTTATTTTTGACTACATCAATGGATTTCATGATGCAGCCAATTCAATTGCAACTATTGTTTCAACCAAAGTATTAACTCCTTTCCAAGCAGTTGTTTGGGCAGCATTTTTTAATTTTGCTGCTTTCTTTATTTCAAAATATATATTTAAAGAGTTTGGAATTGGCAATACTGTTGCCAAATGGGTAAATGCCGAATTCATAACATTAGAAGTTTTAATGGCAGGCATTGTTGCCGCAATTGTTTGGAATTTATTTACTTGGTGGTTTGGAATTCCATCAAGTTCCTCGCATACATTGATGGGTGGATTTGTAGGGGCTGCATTGGCAAATGCAAAAGGTTTAAGTATAGCAGGAAATGATGTAATTAACTATGCAAAAGTAGTTCCCACTTTTTTATTCATCTTTTTTGCACCATTAATTGGAATGTTTATTGCATTTTTTATCACCATATTAATTGTACATCTATGTAAACGGTCCAACCCATATAAAGCTGAAAATTGGTTCAAGAAATTACAATTGGTTTCTTCTGCTGCTTTCAGTTTAGGGCATGGCGGAAATGATGCACAGAAGGTTATGGGAATTATAGGAGCTGCAATCATATTTTACGAAAAAAACACTAAAGGGGTGAATATGGATTTTAATCAATTCGTAGTTGCCTATCCCTGGGTACCATTTACTTCATTTTTATGTATTGGGCTGGGTACCATGAGCGGTGGATGGAAAATTGTAAAAACCATGGGCACCAAAATAACTAAAGTAACTCCGCTCGAAGGAGTTGCTGCCGAAACAGCTGGAGCAATCACTTTATTTCTAACAGAACATTTCAAAATACCTGTTTCTACAACGCATACCATCACGGGTTCTATAATTGGTGTTGGTGCTACCAAACGTTTAAGTGCGGTTCGTTGGGGCGTAACCGTAAACTTGCTATGGGCTTGGATTTTAACCATTCCGATTTCAGCAGCTATCGCAGCAATTGTATTCTACATCATTAAACTATTTGTTTAATTTCTTTCTCTTTGAGATTATACAATTAAATTGCAGAATAATTTTAATGTATGGCTAAAATATTGGTTACAGGTGGATGTGGTTTTATTGGCTCACATACCATAGTAGATTTATTAGAAAATGGATTCGAAGTAATTTCGATTGACGATTTTTCTCGTTCAACACAAATTGCCATTACAGGCATTGAAAAAATAACTGGCAAGAAAATAAAAAATTATTCGGTTGATCTTAAAAATTTTGATGAAACACAAGCTGTTTTCATGGAACATACCGATATAGATGGTATCATACATTTTGCGGCATACAAAGCTGTTGGAGAATCAGTTGAAGTGCCTATTTTATATTACGAGAACAACTTGTTTGGATTGGTGAATTTATTAAAATGTGTGCAGGAATTTGGAATACCTAGTATTGTTTTTTCTTCATCCTGCACAGTGTATGGCAACCCAGATACTATACCTGTAACAGAATCAACACCGATCAAACCAGCAGAATCGCCATATGGTGCCACCAAACAAATGGGAGAAGTAATCATTAAAGATTTCACCAAAGCCAATGCAACCAATGCCATTTTATTGAGGTATTTTAATCCAGTTGGTGCGCATCCTTCCATTCATATTGGAGAGTTGCCAATTGGAAAGCCACAGAATTTAGTTCCTGCAATTACACAAACTGCAATAGGTAAATTACCTAAAATGACCGTACATGGCAACGATTATGATACACGAGATGGATCATGTATTAGAGACTATATTCATGTTTCCGATATAGCACATGCGCATACATTGGCTATTCAATATTTAACAGCTGAGAAAAATGAAACTGCTTGCGATATATTTAATTTAGGAACCGGAAATGGAGTTTCTGTTTTAGAAGCAATTCAATCATTTGAAAAAGTAAGTGGCATAAAATTAAATTACGAGATCGGACCAAGAAGAGCCGGCGATGTAGTAGCTATCTATGCCAATAACGATGCAGCTGTAAACAAATTAGGCTGGAACATTCAGTATGGAATTACAGAAATGATGGATACTGCTTGGAAATGGGAAATGCATTTACATTCACTCGAGAAACAAATGAAAGAAAATTAATTGTTTGTAACCATCTTGGCAGCATTCTCTGCCATTTGTAATGCTTCAACAAATTCTTCAATTTCACCATTAATTACTGCATCTAGATTGTAAGAAGTTAAACCAATGCGGTGATCTGTAACCCTTCCCTGTGGCCAATTATAAGTTCTTATTTTTGCACTTCTGTCTCCAGTGCTTACCAAAGTTTTTCTTTGGCGTGAAATTTCATCTTCATGTTTGCGAACCTGCTCTTCATATAATTTAGATCGAAGCATGGTCATTGCTTTTTCTCTATTGCCCAATTGAGAACGTTCCGTTTGACAAACCACTACTACACCTGTTGGGATATGTGTTAAGAAAACTTTGGTTTCTACTTTGTTTACATTCTGACCTCCTGCACCACCGCTTCGGGCCGTTTCCATCTTCACATCGCTTTCTTTCAATTCAAAATCTATTTCTTCCGCTTCAGGCATTACAGCTACAGTTGCTGCCGAGGTATGCACCCTGCCTTGCGTTTCAGTGTTAGGCACTCGTTGTACTCGGTGAACTCCACTTTCGAATTTCATAGTACCGTAAACATCCTCACCAGTTACTTCAACAATCACTTCCTTATAACCACCCACTGTACCTTCACTCTCTGTTACAATAGCCGTTTTCCAACCTTTTTTAGAACAATACCTTAAATACATACCCAATAAATCGCCTGCAAATAAACTGGCTTCATCTCCACCAGTTCCGGCACGGATTTCAAGAATGGCATTTTTATCGTCTTGAGGGTCTTTTGGTATGAGTAATTTAGTGAGCTCTTTTTCTAATGAATCTTTCTTTTCTTCTAATTCTGGCAATTCCATTTTAGCCAATTCACGCATTTCCTCGTCGGAACTATTGAGGGCTTCTTTGGCATATTGATAATCGGCCAATACTTTAACATATGCTTCATAGGGTTGCACAATTTTTTCTAAGGAACGATATTCCTTACTGTACATACCAAATTCTTTTTGGTTATTAATAATTTCAGGATTAGTGAGGGCCACACCCACTTGATCAAACCGCGCTTTGATAGCTTCCAGCTTATTCAGCATATATCATTATTGTTTCAGGTTGCAAAAGTACGGTTTTAGCGACTATTCATAGAAGTGAAAAATAGACCTAAGGCTCATTGAAGGATCAATTTATAGGATATAGAGTATCGATTATTGTTTATATAGAGCAATTATATTCCATAATAACCTAAAAAATACATGGCAATTTAGTTTTTAATTTTGTTGACCAAATGGTATAATTAACATCCAAAAATTAGACAATAAAAAATGTATAACTGTATTGATGCAACTACAATACAATAAGTATAATGTTAACTTTCTTATTTATAAAGGGCGTTATTGATAGTTAATTGGGACTGCTGTATATTTAAGAGTTGTGCACAATACCAACTTGTCGCAACAAACACAAATACTAAAATTAACAATATGAGATTAGCATTTACTTTATTGACAACATTATTGCTTGTGTTTGGACAAAGCATTGCATCAGCACAAAGAAAATTGGAGCTAAAGGATTTGGAAAAAATTTACACCTTAACTGATCCTCAAATTTCACCTGATGGTAAGTCGGTTTTAATAGTGGCATCTAAGCCTGACACAGTCGCCAATAAAAACAAATCATTTATTTTCAAAGTAGATATAGCAACGGGTGATAAACAGCAACTGACTTTTGAAAGAGCTTTTGTAAGTTTTTCAAGATGGTCGCCATCTGGAAATGCTGTAGCTTTTATTGCAGCTGATGGTTCAGGTAAAGGTCAAATATTTATATTTTCTATCAATGGAGGTGAAGCTAAAAAAATTACTTCCTCAGTAACGGGAGTACAACAGTTTAATTGGAGTCCTGACGGAAACACATTGGCTTTCACTCAAGCAGACGAGGTAAGTAATAAAAAAGAAATAGAGAAAGGTTATGATGCTTTTGAAGTGAAATACAATAGTATGTTCATGAATGCGAAACCTTCTCCATCTCATATCTGGCTCATTGCTGCTGAAGGTGGAGAAGCAAAAAGACTAACTGCAGGTCTTTGGACAATTGCCCCTCCACCTTGCCTTTCATGGTCACCTGATGGTAAGCAAATCCTGTTTCAAAGCAAGGAATCGCCTTATTCTGGTGAACTTAATTCTACAAATAAAACAGTAGAAATAGCTTCTGGAAAAATTAATCCAATCACCAATAGTCAAATTCCATCAAATGCAATGCATAAAGAAAGACAGCCTATTTTTTCTCCAGATGGCAAGTCAATTGTCTATCAACTCAATTTGAAAAATGTAGGCTATGGCTTTGATGTTTTTCTTACATCACTCAATGGAACTGCAAAGAAATTAAACCTTGACAATTTGACAATTGCAGGAGGGTATTGGTATGAATACCAGGTAGGAAAAAACAATGCTATCGCTTTTATAGCCAGTTCTCCAAAATCACCACAAGAATTGTACATATTGGATTCTCCAGAATCCTCTCCGAAAAAACTAACCAACTTTAATGATGAAATACTGAATATTCCTTTGGGGAAACAGGAAACTTTTAGCTGGAAATCAGATGAATTTACGCCCAATGGAGTGCTAACTTTTCCACCCGATTTTGACCCTACAAAAAAATATCCATTAGTGTTGGAAATACATGGAGGTCCTAGATCAACATCTAAAGAATCTTTCAATTCATCGGCACAATTAAAAGCTGCTCATGGCTATATCATTTTTCATCCCAACTACCGTGGCAGCGATAATATGGGATACCGTTTTTCAGAATCAATTAATGGTGATGCAGGTGAGGGCCCAGGCAGAGATGTAATGAAAGGTTTAGATGAATTAAAAAAGCGTAGCTATATAGATACAGCTAAAATTGCAGTTACAGGATGGAGCTATGGTGGATTTATGACTACTTGGCTTATTGGCAATTATCAAGGCTGGAAATGTGCTGTAGCAGGTGCAGCAGTTACAGATTGGCTGGCTCAATATACCCAAAACGATGTGGGAAGTATGTCTAGGTTCGAAGTTGGCAAAGGTATATCTCCATTTACCGATAAGAAAGTAAAAGAAAACTGGATAAAAAATTCTCCGATTACTTATACTGGAAATGTAAAAACGCCTACACTTATTTTATCGGATATTGGCGATGAAAGAGTGCCTATTTCTGAATCCTACACCTATTTCAGGGCCTTGCAAGACAATGGTAATGAATCAAAATTTATTGTTTTTCCAATTGCAGGACATATACCGACCGACCCAATAAGAGTAAAAGAAATGAATAGGTTCATATTAGAATGGTTGGACAAATATTTAAAGTAAAAGAGTAGACAGGAAGCCATTCAACTTTTGGTATTGCTAATCAACTGTAGTAATTTGGCTTTAGCAAATCGCGTTCACGCCCTGCGGGATGGCCAAGCCAGCAGTTGGATCATAGAATATCCAAACTGTGCAAAGGCCCCGGACGTTTTAGGCAATTGATAGACAGAAGTCTTAAGTTCTACTTTTTATTTTGAAATCAATTTTAAACAATAATCAGCAATAAGGTTTTACAAAAAAAACTATCTTAGTAAAAAAGTGTCAAAAAATTAAAAAAATATGAATGTAACAATCAAAACATCTCTTACTTTATTATACTTATCTTTTTTCTTACCAGCTTGTAATAAAAAAGACGCCGACCCAACAAACACTACTTCAAATATCACTTTTTCAAACTCTCCTTTTGATTTGCAGGGTGTCAATGCAAAATTTGCGAAAGACATTGCATATGATAGCAAAGCAAGAACCCAATTCGATATTTGGTTACCAAATTCTAACACGCCAACAGGTTTAGTTATATATGTACACGGTGGAGGTTTTACAAGTGGGGACAAAGATTATGTTTATACTGTTCAAGGAGCGTAGGATTTTCCAAGCGACATTCGCTACTTGCTTCAAAACAATATTGCGTTTGCAACTATTCGCTACACTTATCTTAGCACAACAGGAGAAACGGAAGGTGTTAAAAAACCCATGTCGGATGTAAGAAGAGCTTTACAGTATATCAGGCATCGAGCAAGTGATTTTAACATTGACAAGAACAAGATAGTTTTAGCAGGCAATTCAGCAGGTGCAGCCACTTCACTTTGGATAGCTTTCAATAATGACTTTGCAAATGCCCAAAACAGCGACCTCATTTTAAGAGAATCAAGCCGAGTAAAAGGTGTTGTTGCAAGAGAAACTATAGCAAGTTTAAATTTTGAAGACCGATGGGTAAATGATGTTTTTGTTGATTATGGTGTAACTTGGTCACAAATATTGGCTAATGAAGCTGGGAACATTCAGAAAATTTATGGCGTTTCTTCAAATGCTCAATACAATACCCCTGCTATTGCTACTTACAGAGCAGAAGTGGATATGTTGGCTTTAATGTCTGCCGATGACCCTGAAATTTGGGTTAACAATACCCTGAGAGATGTTGTGAATCCATATAATCCATTTAATGCGGACATACCATCACATCATGCCTTTCACGCCAGAGAGTTGAGAGAAAGAGCAAATACAATAGGACTTAGAAATGTTACGTACTATGGTAAAGGTCCAACAATATATTCTCACCCAAGCAATGAGAGTTGGACACAGTTTTGTAAAAGAAAAATAAATGAATAACTGGCTCTAAAGCGAACTGTGCATAAAAACGAATGCTTATTTGATAGAAATTATTATAAAAAAATTGCTTGATTTATTTGTTTTTATG
>JANOQC010000247.1:0-3104 GCA_031422175.1 Sphingobacteriia bacterium
GGATAGTAAGCAAATATATTTTACTTCAAACAGAACAGGACAAGCTGCTGGATATACGGTTTCAATCAATGGAGGAACGCCAGTAAGACTTTTTGGCGATAGTTATTATATGATGGATCATGCAATTGCTGTGCATCCGCAATCAGGCGATATTTATTTCAACGATACATGGGAAAGCAATAACCAAGTTGCTAGAAAAAGGTATAAAGGACCATTTAATCCCGATATCCAATCATACAATCTTAAAAATAAAGTTTATAAAAAGCATACCAATTGGGAGGGAAAAGATTTTGGTACCACAATCGATAAGAAGGGTAATATTTATTTTGTTTCGGATGAATACAATGGTGAGTATAATTTGTATACAATCAACAAAGACAAGAAAACGCCATTAACTAAATTTAATACTTCCATTAAAACACCTGTTGTAAGTGCCGATGGCACTAAAATTGTTTTTGAAAAAGATTATAGAGTTTGGATATATAATACGGTTTCTGAAAAAGCTGAACCTCTCGTAATTAAGTTATTGCGAAATAATATTTTATCAGCAGAAAAAGATTTTGATGTAAAAAGTACTATTACCAATATGGATGTATCACCTGATGGAAAAAAATTGGCTTTTATTGCTAGAGGAGAATTATTTGTTTCGGATGTGGAAGGAAAATTTATTCAAAAAATTAATAAAAAAAATACAGAAAGGGCAAGGGAAGTAAAATGGTTGAACGATAATAAAACGTTGCTTTTTAATCAAACAGTAAATGGCTATTTAAATTTGTTTACGGCTAATGCCGATGCAAGTGGAAGCCCTAAACAAGTTTCTACTGGAAATAAAGACAGCAGGGCAATTGCTTTAAATAAGTCTAAAACAAAAGCTGTTTTCCTTTCAGGAAGAGATGAAGTTAATATGCTGGATACTAAAACTTTTGTATCAACTGTATTAGTAAAAGATGAAATTTGGGCATTTCAAAATTCTAATCCCAGTTTTTCTCCTAATGAAGAGTATATTTTGTTTACAGCAATCCGCAATTTTGAGCAAGATATTTTTGTGCATCATATTGCCAATAATAAAACTACCAATCTAAGTAATTCGGGCATTTCTGAAGCCGACCCTATTTGGTCGCCCGATAGCAAATACATTTATTTTGTTAGCAATAGAACAAAGCCAGCTTATCCAATGGGAATGAGTAATCCTAGAATTTATAAAATGGCATTGGATAAATATGATGAACCATACAGATTAGATAAGTTTAATGACTTATTTAAAATAGAGAAAAAAGACACCACTAAAAAAGAACCTATAATTATACCAATCGTTATTAATGTAGAGAATGCGATGGATCGACTAGAACAGGTAGGACCTTCATTTGGGTCCCAATATTTACTCGCTGTTTTACAAAAAGGCGATAAAACATTGGTTTTGTATGTTAGTGATCATGCAGAAGGTAAGCCATCTCTTTGGAAAACAGTGATAGAGCCTTTTGAAACAAATAAAACAGAAAAAATAATTGGTGCCGATGCTAGTGGCATTGATATTGCAGAAGGTGGTGATAAAGCTATGTTATTGTTTAATGGAAGTATTGCAAAATTAAATGTAGATGCTAATAAGATAGATGCTGTGAATACCAGTTTTGTATTTAGGAGAAATTTAGTAGGTGAATTTGAACAAATATTTGAAGAAACTTGGGCTCAAGTGGAGCAAAATTTTTATGATGAAAAATTTCATGGAGTAGATTGGAGCAAAACAAAAACAACCTACCAAGCCATGATTCCTTTTGTAAATAATCGGTCTGATCTTAGAATTTTATTGAACGATATGTTAGGTGAATTAAATTCTTCTCACCAAGGATTTAGTTCAAGTGGTATTGAAGAAACGATAGCCCTGTCTAACATTACGATGGAAACAGGAATAGTATTCGAAAATACTAGCCCATTTACAATTAAATATGTTCTTTCTAAAAGCAATGCCGATAAAAAAGCAATTGATCTTAAAGCAGGAGATGTTTTGGTAAAGGTAAATGATGATTTGGTTGATTTAAATACAGACAGAAATTATTATTTCAGTAAGCCTTCTTTAGATAAAGAAGTTAAGTTAACTTTTAATAGAGCTGGCCTTCCTGTTGAAGTAAAAATTCATCCTCAAAGAACTGTTGCCACCAATTTGCAAGACGAGTGGATAGCTAATAACCAAAAAATTGTTGATGATAAAAGCAATAAACGTATCGCATACCATTGTATGAAAGATATGGGTGTAGGCGAATTAGAGAAATTTTTAATTGATATGACTCAAGATTTCTATCAAAAAGATGCATTGATTTTAGATTTACGATACAATACTGGGGGCAATGTTCATGATGAAGTATTGAAATTTTTAAGTCAGCGTACTTATTTGCGTTGGAAATACCGAGAAGGTAAATTAACTCCTCAATCTAATTTTGCACCATCTGATAAACCTATTGTGTTACTTACTAACGAGCAATCGCTTAGTGATGCTGAAATGACAGCTTCTGGATTCAAGTCGTTGAAATTGGGTAAAATTATTGGAACCGGAACTTATCGTTGGATAATTTTCACCAGTGGGTCTGGTTTTGTAGATGGTTCATTTGTGCGCTTGCCAAGTTGGGGATGTTATAGCATGGATGGCAGCGACCTTGAAATTACGGGAGTGTCTCCGGATATTTATGTACCGATGAATTTTGAAGATAGAATTAATAAAAGAGATCCACAATTAGCAAGGGCAATCGAAGAGATTAACAAACAGTTGAAATAATTATTACTATGTATTTCAATTTTAACTGGCGAAGTGGCTTACTCTTGATTTTTTTTGTTCATGGATTGGTCTATGCATTCCTGTTATTGAACAAAGGACTCAAAAAGGAAACCAATTCTGATATTTGGTTGAGTGCCTTTTTATTTTTATCTGTTTTGTTTATTTGTCCTTGGATGTTGGGTTATGCCGGATGGTATAATGGAACCGAATGCATGGAATGTAGAAATTTCATGTTTTATATGCCTTTTACGCATCCATTATTAATGGCACCAATTATCTTCTTTTATATTAAAAGTTTATTAAACCCAAGTTTTGAGTTCTCAAAAAAAAATTATTG
>JANOQC010000248.1:0-11085 GCA_031422175.1 Sphingobacteriia bacterium
AACCATTTCCAAATTTTAGATTCGCCTATAAAATAAACAACTACAATAAATTAACCCTGTTTTTTAATAGGAGAGTAGACAGACCAAATGAAGTAGATATTCGTATTTTCCCAAAATACGACGATGCAGAAATTATCAAAGTGGGTAACCCTGCTTTACGACCTCAGTTTACCAATTCAATAGAAATGGGCTATAAAACAAATTGGGAAAAAGGTAATTTTTATTCCGCTTTTTATCATCGGTTTGCCGACGCAACAATTACTCGAATTTCAAGCACGGTTCCAGGAAGCAATTTAATTTATGCAACATTTCAAAATGTAAATAAAAGCTACAACACAGGATTTGAATTTATTGTAGCAGAAGAGATATCTAAAAAATATGCTTTTAATATCAACTTAAATGTATATCGCAATCAAATAAATGCATTTACTGTAATAAATAAGTATCCAATAACCCATACTTTTTCAGCACCTACACAAACCTTGCTATCTGGTAACATTAAAATGAACAATACTTTTCATTTTGCTAAAAAAATCGATGCTCAGTTAACGGTCATCTATTTAGCACCAGACATTATTCCGCAAGGAAAAATCAAATCTCGGTTCTCCATCGACTTAGGAGTTAAAAAAACAATTCAAAAAGGGAAAGGTGAACTTTTTTTTAACGCCACCGATCTACTCAATACCATGATCATACGTAAAGAAATTACTGGGCAAGGATTTTACTATTTCAGTAATGACTATTATGAAACACAGGTATTTAGACTGGGATACAGTTATAAATTCTAATCTTTCCGTATCTTTCATTAATAATTATTACCAATGTCTTCTCTATTTAGAAAGAAATCTTTAGATAAAATTGTTGCAGATGCAGCAGCAGGTGAGTCAGATGGTCATGGAGCTGGGCTTAATAAAGTATTAGGAGTGCGCGATTTAACCTTTATGGGAATCGCAGCCGTTATTGGAGCTGGAATATTTTCTACCATAGGTACAGCAGCTTTTAATGGAGGGCCGGGTATTGCCATCCTTTTTGTAATTACTGCAATCACCTGCGGATTTAGTGCGCTCTGTTATGCAGAGTTTGCAAGTAGAATTCCTATTTCAGGTAGTGCTTACACTTATGCTTATGTATCTTTTGGCGAAGTAGTTGCCTGGATTATTGGATGGGCATTAATTTTAGAATATGCCATAGGAAATATAGTGGTTGCAATTAGTTGGAGCGGTTATTTTAATAACTTATTAGAAGGCTTTCATATTCATTTGCCAGGGTGGTTGGCAACTAATACATCTAATGCTGTATTAGGTTATGAGGAAGCAATAAAAGCATTGGCGGCTGGGCAAACATTGGAAACAATGACTAAACACGCTCGTATGGGCTATGATGCAATTACCAATGCTCCTGTTATTGGTGGATGGAAAATGATTTTGAATATCCCTGCATTTATGATTGTGTTGCTCATTACCATTCTTGCCTATATAGGAATTAAAGAAAGCAAGAAAACAACCAATGCAATGGTGGTTTTTAAAATACTCGTAATTGTTGGTGTAATTATTGTTGGTTTCTTTTATGTAGATACAAGCAATTGGAGTCCCTTCTTACCGAATGGTTTTGGTGGAGTGTTGGCTGGAGTTTCTGCTGTATTCTATGCCTATATTGGTTTTGACGCTATTTCTACTACTGCAGAGGAATGTAAGAATCCACAAAGAGATTTGCCACGTGGAATGATTTATTCTTTAATTATTTGTACCATTTTATACATTCTAGTGGCGCTTGTTTTAACTGGAATGGTAAACTATAGCGAATTAAAAGTTGATGATCCATTGGCTTATGTGTTTGATAAATTGCATTTGAATAAGATCGGCTATTTTATTTCGATAAGTGCAGTGGTAGCAACTACAAGCGTATTGTTGGTTTTTCAATTGGGTCAACCACGTATTTGGATGAGTATGAGCCGTGACGGTTTATTGCCTAAACAGTTTGCCAAAGTGCATCCAAAATTTCAAACTCCTTCATTTGCTACTATAATTACAGGCTTGATGGTAGGCATTCCTTCTTTGTTTGTAGGAAGTAGTATGATGACCGATTTAACAAGTATTGGAACATTATTTGCTTTTGTTTTGGTATGTTTTGGTGTTTTGGCTTTACCAAGAATTACTGCTAAGAAAGAGTCAGGGAAATTTCAACTACCTTATATCAACGGAAAATTGCTGATTCCTACTATTGTATTGATTATTGCTTTTTTATTTCGAAATAGAATTACCGATGCATTCTTAAATATTGGATCGGAAGGGTACCAAGAATTTTTGTTTATTATTTTTATGGTGATCGCTTTTTTTACTGCATTTCTTAGTTTTATTCGTTCTTATTCTTTTATACCTGTTGCAGGTGCACTTTGCTGCCTTTATTTAATGATAGAAATTCCTGCAATCAGTTGGTTGTGGTTTTTTGTTTGGATGGGAATTGGGTTGGTGATTTATTTTTTATATGGAAAACAAAAAAGCAAGTTAGCTGAATAATGAAATACCAATTAGGTGACGATATCCTCGTATTGTTGAGCAATGAAGAAGGTAAGGTTATAGAAATTATCAATGATAAAATGGTTTTGATAGAAGTAAGGGGGGTCAAATTCCCTGCATATATGGACCAGATTGATTTTCCTTATTTCAAAAGGTTCACAGAAAAAAAATTAATTCCATCAAAAAAGTTAGCACCTAAATTATATATCGATCAAATCCCGAAAGAAAAACCTAAGCCAAATCAAATTAAAGTGGCAACAGGAGTGTGGTTGAGTTTCATTCCCAAATTTGAATTAGATGATTTTAATGATGAAATAGTAGATGTATTAAAAATACATTTAGTAAACAAAACAGCTACTCCGTTTAAGTTTATCTATACACAACAATTTAATGGGGAGGAACACTTTTCTTTGGTAAATGAAATTCAAGCCTTTCATGATTTCTATTTACATGATATTGATTTTGCTTCTGTAAACGATAGCCCCAATTTTGCATTTGATTTTAGTCTCCAACAGCACCTAAAAAATAAAGCACTTCATTTTGAGACCAACTTGAAATTAAAAGCCAAACAAGTTTTTCAAAAAGTGGAGTTATTAAAAGACAAAAATGAACCTGCATTTTCCTATTTATTGTTTGAGCATTATCCCGATAAGGAAGCGGATTTTTTTCCATTGGATAGTTTAGCAGCAAAAGGTTATAAAATATATGATGCCGGTAAAGCCCGAGAGCATTTGCCTCCGGCAAGAACAGTCATTGATTTGCATATAGAAAAACTAACCAATAATTTTAGTTCAATGAGTAATTTCGAAATGCTCACGATGCAACTTAGTGAATTGGAAAAATGGTTGGACATTGCGGTTGCTCATCATCAATTTGAATTAATCATCATTCATGGAGTTGGATCTGGTAAATTGAGAGAAGAAATTCATGATTTACTTAAAACCCGCAAAGTGGTTAAGCATTTTATCAATCAATACGATTCTAGGTTTGGTTACGGTGCAACCCAAGTATATTTCGAATACAAGTAATATTCTGCTACCAACTGCGTGGTATTTTAATGAACATATATCATAAACGGTGCATTTCTACGCTGCAAAGTCATCTCATGGTGTATCTTTATAGCTTACAAACCCGAGCCATCGCCCCGATTCTATTGGGGAGGAAAGTCCGGACAGTATAGAGCAACCTACCGGTTAAGCGCCGGCTTCCTTGTAAAAAGGGAAAGAGATAGTGCCACAGAAAATAACTACCCGCTTCGGCGTGGAAAAGGTGAAAAGGTGAGGTAAAAGCTCACGGCTACAAATGGTAACATTGGTAGGGGGTAAACCTTAGGTACTGTAATGCCATGTAAAGGAATGTTGAGGGCTGCTCGCCCGAGCTTTGCGAAAGCAAACACATTCCAGGGTAGGCAGCAAGATCAGTTCAGTAATGATCTGACTAGATAAATGATGGAGTTGAAACAGAATCCGGCTTACGAGGTTTGTATTTTTTTTCCGCACCCTACACTATGCGCAAACACTTGCGGCGTAGCATGAAAACTATTGTAATTATAGTATTGAATATGTATAAAAGAAGTAAAAACATATTTCGTTTTTTATGCAGTATCCTATTGGTGCTTTCTTTTGCATTTAAGCAATTGAATGCGCAATGTGTATTTGTTTCAATTAGTGGACCTAAATGTACCAGTGATGGAAATATCATTGGAAGTTTTAGTAGAAATCCATTTCAAATAGAATGGAATTATGAAGGTGTTGTAGCGAAAACCAATACTGCTATTTGGACAACACTTGCCAATTCACCAATTATTGGAAACAAAACAGGGTCAGCAACGCTTAAAAGAGTAAATGGTACTGGTGGAATAGCCGTAGATGCTAATGGCACAATATTTTTATCAGATACTTTGAACAACCAAATCAGTGGATTTAATAAAACCAATATTGATGGCATTGCTATTGCTGGAGGAAATGGACAAGGCTCAGGAGCCAATCAGTTAAATAAGCCTGCTGGTATATTCATTGACAATTTTGGTAATTTATTTATAACAGATCAAAACAATCATCGAGTAGTAAGATTTGCGCCTGGCTCTAATACTGGTTTTGTTGTTGCCGGAGGAAATGGTATAGGTTCTGGAGCGAGTCAATTAAATAATCCCAAAGATGTTTATGTAGATGCATCAGGTGCAGTATATATTGCAGATGCCGGTAACCATAGAATTCAAAGATGGGCTCAGGGTGGTAGAACAGGAACTACCATAGCTGGTGGATCAGGTGCTGGATCTGATTCAATAAGATTGAATAGTCCCCAGGGTGTTTGTGTAGATCAATTGTTTAATGTGTATGTAGCGGACTCTGCTAATCATCGAATTCAAAAATTTATTCTTGGAAATCCAATCGGAATTACTGTTGCTGGTGGAAATGGACGTGGAGCATCACCACAACAATTGAATAAACCTGTGGACGTTGTTGTTGATGTACAAGGGAATATTTATGTGTTGGATGCTGGAAATAATAGAGTACAAAGATGGACAGCTAATAGTAGTGCTCAAACTACAATGGCAGGAAATAAAGATGGATTTGGAGGGCCATTAAATGATCAATTGCAATCTCCATCTGCTATTGGTTTTGATCCTTCGGGCAATCTGTTTATTGTAGATGAGCAAAATAGCCGTATTCAACAATATTCCATCATTCCAGTCTCCACTACTTATGCACCAACTTTTCAAGGTGTATATACTGCAACTGCATATTCATTTAATGGTTGTAAACAAATTTCTAATGGACTTTTTATTTTAGGAAATTTTCCCATACAAGTATTTGGTAACACAAATTCTTGTGTAGGTGACCCAACTTTTCTAAAAATAATTGGCGGAGGAAATTATATTTTTACACCTTCCTCTTCGGTTACTAAACTAAACGATAGCATTTATCGATTCACTCCAGATAGTTCAACTATTTATACCATCAGTTCAAGTAATTCAAATGGTTGTGTTGCAACAACAGACGTTACTATTACTATTGGAGAAAAAGTTACTCCAACCATAAAAGGCACTTCAGAATGTGTTGCTCCAAACGCCGCTAAACTATCGGTAAAACTAACTGGTAGAACACCAAGCTTATTAGTTTGGGGTACTTTCAATTCGATTGAGGGAATGTCTTTTCCTTCCTGGGAAACCACAGCTTCATCTGTTGCTGGAGGTAATGGAATGGGTAATTCAAATGCACAATTAAATTTACCTGCTGCCATTTCAGTAGATTCAAAAGGCAATATGTATGTTGCTGATCCAGTAAATAATCGTATTCAATTATGGAAACCAGGTGAGCTATTAGGAACTACTATTGTAGGAGGAAATGGTGCTGGGAATAATGCCAATCAATTGAATTATCCAACTGGTGTTTTTGTAGATCCATTCAATAATATTTTTGTTGTTGATCAGAATAATCATCGGGTTCAATATTTTGAATCGGGATCTACAACCGGTAAAACGGTAGCCGGAGGTAATGGCGCAGGTGATAGTGATTTTCAATTAAATTTCCCTTCAAGTGTATTTGTAGATGCCGCTAGAAATATTTTTGTAAGTGATGCAGGTAATAACCGTGTACAGAAATGGTCGGCTAATGGAAGAATTGTGAGTACTGTTGCTGGAAATGGTCAGGTTGGAGATTCTAGTTATAATTTAAATAATCCACAAGGATTGTTCATTGATCGAACTGGATATTTGTATGTTGCAGATGCAGGTAATCATAGGGTGATGCAATATTTTCCCAATATTTTTTTTGGGCTAGCTATTGCAGGTAATCGAGGGGTCGGATTTGATTTGCGTCAATTAAATAATCCTTCTGCAGTTATTGCTGATGCTGTAGGTAATTTATATATTGCAGATAGGGGAAATAACAGGATTCAACGATGGATTGCCTATGACACAATTGGAGCTACAATTGCTGGCGGTCAATCTGGTGGCGGTGGATCGTCTACTAACCAACTAAATCTTCCTTCAGGTCTTGCATTTAATAATGCTGGAAGTTTACTAGTTGTAGATTCCAGAAATAATCGAGTTCAACAATTTCTTGTGAATACAAATAGTGTTGATACCAATTTCACTCCAAGAAAATCGGGAACATATTCTGCTGTTGCACATGCTTTTAGCGGATGTGCAAGTGCATCTGCAAGTCAGGTTGTAAAAATAATTAATCCCATTAAAATTAAAGCTACTAAACAAGCCATTTGCGAAGGGGAATCAGTTGCAATACTTGCTAAATCCGATTCTGCTGCTTCATTTTCTTGGAGCCCCTCAACAGGTTTGAATGTTACCAATAAAGACAGTGTTATTGCTAATCCAATCATCACAACAAAATATACAGTTTCTTATTTGGATACCAATAGTTGTAAAGTAAATGGATTTGTTACTATTAAGGTTAATGCAATTCCTAAAGTATTTATTGAAGGGGCTAATTGTATTGGTGCTGGAGATTTAAAAGTAAATGCAACTCCTAAATTAAATTATGCCATTTGGAATAGTCTTAAAAATCCTTCTAATATTCAAATAAATACTGGATGGCGAAGGTCTGGTACTACTGTGGCTGGGGCAACAGGAATAGGAGGAGTAGATTCAAGTAAATTGGGAAGACCAAATTTTGTTTTTGTTGATTCAAAAGGTGCCTTGTTTGTATGTGATCAGTGGAACCATAGAATTGTTAAATGGATACAGGGTGATAAAGCTGGTGTTGTAGTAGCAGGTGGTAAGGGCCCCGGTTCGAGATTGAGCCAATTAAATAATCCTATTGGTATTTATGTTGATAGTAAAGGCATCATGTACATTGCCGATACAGATAATGATCGCATTCTAAGGTGGGTTCAAGGAGATTCAACAGGAACTGTAGTTGCAGGTGGAAACGGAAAAGGCGCTGGTCTTAATCAGTTGTCTTATCCAGCAAGTGTTTATTTGGATGGGTATGACAATATTTATATTGCTGATGCACTCAACTCTAGAATTCAAAAATGGTCTTTTGGAGCAGCAGTGGGGCAAACAGTAGCAGGAGGAAAATCTTCAGGAAGTGATTCAACTCAACTAAGTACTCCATTAGGAGTCTTTGTAGATGGTGTTGGAAATATTTATGTTGCAGATACACAAAATGACCGAATTCAACGATTCGCACCTGATTCTTTAAAAGCAATTACAATAGCTGGCGGAAAGGGAAGGGGAAATAGTACCAATCAAACTTCGTTGCCTTTAAATATTTATTTAGCAAATGCTAAATTATTTATTACAGAGGGGGGGACGGCAAATAGAATTAAATCGTGGAATATTGGAGATGTTGTTGGTGAAGTAATTGTAGGTGGTGCATCGTCTGTTGGTAGTTTTGCAGATCAATTAAATGGACCTGGTAATGCAATGATTGATGCCAATGGTTCTTTGTTTGTATCAGATATGAATAATTATCGTGTACAACGTTATTCATTAATAGATACAAGTTTTGCTTTTCCCGCAAATCAAAAAGATACTTATAGGGTTCAGGGGGTTAGTTTTGATGGATGTGTTTCTAATTTTGCAATACAAAAAATGGATAGTGGTTTTATACCAGCTGCACCCATTGTTGCAGATAAAAAATATTGCTTGAATGATGCTGGTATTCCTTTAACGGCGGGCCCTCCAAGTGATAGCTTATTATGGTATACTGTTGTAAATGGAGGTGTGGGATCTACAATTGCACCAACTCCAACAACCAATTTGGTTGGAGCTACAAATTTTTGGGTTTCTAGAGTAAATGCTTTAAAAACTTGCGAAAGTAAAAGAGAAAAAATTGTTGTAAAAGTAAACCCTTTGCCTGGAGCTACTTTACGTATATTATCGAAAACAAGTTTATTGCCTGGTGATACTGCTTTTCTAAATGTAAAACCAGATTCATTGCAAATGATCAATAAAACAGTATGGTATAGAAATGGGAATCTCCAATCTACAATTCCTGATACTACAAAAACCTTACAAGTATTTTATAATAATGTGGGTAATTTTTATGTACAAGTAAATGACTCTAATTTTTGCAAATCAACATCCAATACAGTGATAGTTAGCGGAGAAATTGCAAAACAACAAAGCATGTATGTTTTCCCAAATCCCATCAAAAATGTCACAAAAATTATTTTTGCGGCTATTCCAAACAATACCACTTATTTAAAAATAATTTCTTCTAATGGAATAGTATTAAGTAATCAAATAATACCTACATCTAATGTAGGGAATACTGTATTCGATTTAGATTTATCGAATTATATTTCTGGTGTTTATGAGTTACAATTATATGCAGGAACAGGAAAAATTATAGATACAAAAAGGGTAATTAAGTTGTAATATTATTACTTAATAATTGGTGCCGCTTTCATAGACATCGATTTGAACATGTATCCTTTATTGAGGGAATATGAAGGTTCAGTTAATGTAACTACTATATAAGGCAATACCCCTATTGCAAATACACCTACTGCAGTAGCTGCTGATATATCAGGAAAAAAAGCAGCATCTTTCGACAAAACATCAGATAACATAAATACACTAGTGGTAGCTCCTAACATTGCAAGAATGCCAGTTGAAGTTCTTGCTCCTGTATAAATATGTTTAATTTTTTCAATGTCTTTTATGGCAATTACTGCAACCTTACCTTTTGTTCTTTTCCTTAATCCTCTTACAAAAATACTATCCGCGAAAACGGCATCTATCCTTCCTACTACAATTTCTTTAGAGCCGTTATAGTTAAATTTTACTTTTACTCTTTCATTAGAATCAAATATTTTACTGTATTTGCCTTTTTGAGCAATGATAACTAAATTATCTTGAGCAGTAACGCTAGAATATATACTAAGTACACAAAAAAAGAGTATAATTGGTTTCATACTAACTTATAACGCTATTTGATATAGGTTTCGTATTTTTGAACCTATGACACAAGAACAAATTAAGCGTATGAGGGATCGTACTTTGGTCCTGAGGAGGTTTCTTTGACGTTGATAACCGCATATATAAAGTAGAAACAGACCGTCAACTCTCACTTTCAGTCGGTTTTTGGGATGACAATTCCCGGGCAACCTCTGTAATGAAAGAAATTAAAGCAAATGAATACTGGATTAAGTTATTCAAACAGGTAGATAATGCCGTAGAAGATTTTGCCTTATTATTTGATTTTTGGAAATCTGGAGATGCTACAGAAGAGGAAACAAGGGAATCAAATGACCTTGCCTTAGAATTTATAGAAGAAGCAGAATTCAAAAGTACGCTGAATAAGCCCGAAGACGAGTTACCAGCTGTTCTTCAAATTAATGCAGGAGCAGGTGGTACAGAAAGCCAAGATTGGGCGGAAATGCTATTGAGAATGTATCGAATGTATGGCGAGAAACAGGGTTGGAAGCTTACTGAAATTGATTTTCAAGATGGTGATGGAGCTGGAATTAAATCAGCAACTATACAGTTTGATGGAGATTTTGCCTATGGCTTTTTAAAAGCAGAAAGTGGGGTACATCGATTGGTAAGAATTTCTCCTTTTGACAGTAATGCCAGAAGGCATACTTCTTTTGCTTCTGTATTTGTGTATCCATTGATTGATGATAGTATTGAAATAAATGTTAACCCAGCAGACATTGAATGGGCATTTTATAGAAGTGGCGGTAGTGGCGGTCAAAACGTTAATAAAGTAGAAACTGCGGTTCGAATAAAACATATTCCAAGTGGGTTCATAGTAGAATGCCAACAAGCCAGAACCCAAGGCGAAAACAGGGAATTGGCTATGAAAATGTTAAAGAGTAGATTGTATGAGGAAGAACTACGTAAACGACAAGATGCGCTGAATGCTACTAATGCAGGAAAGAAAAAAATAGAATGGGGTAGTCAAATTAGGAGTTATGTTTTTCATCCATATAAAATGATTAAAGATCATCGAACAGATTTTGAAGTAGGCAATGTTGGGCCCGTAATGGATGGAGAGATTGACGGATTTATTAAAGCATATTTGATGATGGAGAAAGAGTCAAGTAATTGAGCCCCAACTTGTCGGGTGTCAAGCAATTGATTCAAATTTTTCGCTACAGCTACTTGCCTACAATTTTTTTCATTCGGCTACAATGAAAAAACTCGCCCCGACAAATCGGGGCTCAAACAGTTTTCATTGTTTATGCCTCACTTAAAAATTGCTTAACGGCAATTAGCAGAGGCTTAAATTTGAATCAATCACTTGACTCTCCAATAACTTAAAAACATAATAATTTAATAACCATTAACTATAACAAGAGCCCTTGCAAGAAAAAATAAGCAAAGCTGAAATAAATAATTAGCCCAGTTACATCAACCAATGTTGCTACAAATGGGGCAGATGATACAGCTGGGTCTGCGCCTAATTTTTTTAGAAAAATGGGTAGCATGGAACCACTTAGGGTTCCCCACAAAACAACACCAATTAATGAACATCCAACTGTTGATGCAATCATCATCCAATGTGGTCCATAAATTTGAGGAACAATGGAATGCCATACTGCAACGCGAATAAATCCAATTATTCCTAATACAGTTCCGAGTAATGAACCACTG
>JANOQC010000249.1:0-49443 GCA_031422175.1 Sphingobacteriia bacterium
GTGGAAGGAGACTCGGCAGGTGGAACAGCCAAACAGGGCCGTGATAGAAGCTACCAAGCTATTTTACCATTGCGTGGTAAAATTCTGAATGTAGAAAAAGCAATGGAACATAAAATTTATGAGAATGAGGAGATTAGAAATATGTACACTGCATTAGGTGTAACTATCGGAACACCGGATGATCCAAAAGCTTTGAACACTACTAAATTACGCTATCATAAGCTCATCATCATGACCGATGCTGATGTGGATGGTTCGCATATTGCCACATTGATACTTACTTTCATTTTTAGGTATATGAAAGAACTGGTAGAACAAGGTGGGGTATATATAGCTCAGCCTCCGCTCTATTTAGTAAAAAGAGGAAAAGAGCAAGAATATGCTTATAGCGATGAACAACGCAAAGGATTGGTAGAGAAGTTAGGTGCTGGCAAAGAAGATAGCGTTACCATTCAGCGTTATAAGGGTTTGGGAGAAATGAATGCGGATCAATTGTGGGAAACTACCATGGATCCTTCAAGAAGAACCTTAAAAAGAGTAACCATTGAAAGTGCTGCAGAAGCAGATAGAATATTCAGTATGCTCATGGGAGATGATGTGGCTCCAAGAAGGGAATTTATTGAAAGTCATGCTAAATATGCCAGAATTGATGTGTAAGTGTATTTTACCAAAAAAACCTTAACTTGTGTTTAATTAAATTCTACAACTATGGACACTTCAAAAATGATTAAAGCATATTGCCTCAAAACAAAGGAAAAAAATGTTCCTATGCAAGATGCAGTAGTTACTAAAACTGCTAAAGGCGGTTACATGGCCGGTGGTCATGATGGAAAAGGCAATAAAATGGCCGCTATTATGAGCGAAGCAAAAGCTTTACAAGCTATTGCTGATGGAGTTGCTAAAAAAGGATTCTAAGAATACCTAAATACATCTTAAAAAACCGTTCAGTTATTAACTGAACGGTTTTTTGTATTAAAGCTGCTGAACTTTATACTTGTGGAGCAACTTCTCCTACTACTTCTTTGTGCATTAATGTAAGAAAGCGTTGCATAGATTCCATGCCTTTAATTTGGTCCACCACCAATAAAAACATTTTACCTGCTTGTTTTAATCGGGCTTTATTGGTACCAGTTTGTAAATAAGCCAATAGTTTTTTAAACAATACCGATTCAAAATAGGGAGAATCCGGGCGATTGATAAAATAACATCGTAGGGTATTATCTTTTAATGTCATTTTCTCGAAACCCATTTTTACAGCTAGCCACCTGCAACGAACCGTAGTAAATAAATCTTCTACTGAAGTAGGTATTGGGCCAAATCGATCTGCCATTTCAATATGAAATTCAATCAGGTTTTCTTCGCTTTCACATCCATCTAAACGAGTATATAAGGAAAGCCTTTCCGTAATACTTTCCACATAACTATCTGGAATCAAAATTTCTAAATCGGTATCAATGGTACAATCACTTACAAAATCATCTTGTTTGCTAATCTCCTCTTTAAACAATTCTTTAAAGGAAGTTCGCTTCAATTCTTTAATGGCTTCTTCCAATATTTTCTGATACATCTCAAAACCAATCTCTGCCATAAATCCACTTTGTTCTCCGCCCAACATATTACCTGCACCACGAATATCCAAATCCCTCATGGCAATTTGAAAACCACTTCCTAAATCGCTGAATTGCTCTAGTGTTTGCAATCTTTTACGAGAATCGGTAGGTAATGTACTCATGGGTGGGCCCAATAAATAACAAAATGCTTTCCTATTGCTCCGCCCCACTCTACCGCGCAATTGGTGTAAATCACTCAAACCAAATTGATGTGCATTATTGATGATGATTGTATTTACATTGGGAATATCTACCCCACTTTCTACAATATTGGTACAAACCAATACGTCGTATTTTTTATCGATAAAATCGAGAATCCTTTCTTCTAATTCATGCCCTTCTAATTGTCCATGCGCAAAACCAATACTCAAATCGGGGCATAGACCTTGAATCATAGCACACATTTCAGGTAAACCATGAACTCTGTTGTGAATGAAAAATACTTGACCTCCTCTTTCCGTTTCATAATAAATAGCTTCGCGAATAAAATCATCATTAAACACACGAACTTCTGTTTGAATCGGTTGCCGATTAGGTGGAGGCGTATTCATAATGCTTAGATCTCTAGCCCCCATCAAACTAAATTGCAAGGTTCTTGGAATCGGAGTAGCAGTAAGTGTTAAACAATCTACATTACTCTTGAGTGTTTTGAGTTTTTCTTTATGCCCCACGCCAAATTTTTGTTCCTCATCAATGATCATTACCCCCAGATCTTTAAATTGAACTTCCTTACCCAGTAAACCATGAGTTCCAATGATGATGTCTATTTTGCCAGACTTTACTTTTTCTAGTGTTTCTTTTTTTTCCTTTGCCGATTTAAATCGATTGATATAATCTACCGTTACAGGAAAATCTTTTAGCCGATCTTGAAAAGTTTTATAATGTTGAAAAGCTAATATAGTTGTAGGAACCAAAACTGCTGCTTGCTTTCCATCTACTACCGATTTAAATGCAGCTCTAATGGCAATTTCTGTTTTACCGAATCCCACATCACCACAAACTAAACGGTCCATTGGTGCCTCGCTTTCCATATCTTTTTTTACATCAGCAGTTGCCTTACTTTGGTCGGGTGTATCCTCATAAATAAAAGAAGCTTCTAATTCGGTTTGCATATAGGTATCTGGTGCATGTGCAAAACCTTGCTGTGCCTTTCTTTGCGCATATAGCTTAATCAAATCAAAGGCAATTTCTTTTACTTTTATTTTTGTTTTTTCTTTCAGCCTTACCCACACATCAGACCCTAATTTATTTACTTTAGGAACAGTTCCTTCTTTTCCAGTGAACTTGGCTATTTTATGAAGCGAATTAATATTTACGTATAAAATATCGCTGTCTTTGTAAATGATTCTAACAGCCTCCTGAATTTTTCCGTTCACTTCTAATTTCTGTAAACCAGAATAAGTACCTACCCCATGATCTATATGCGTAACAAAATCACCGGGCTGTAAATCACGCAAGGTTTTTAATGTGAGGGCTTTGCTTTTATTGTATGCCTGCTTTACTTTGTATTTATGGTATCGTTGAAATATTTGGTGATCGGTATAACAAACTATTTTCAATGAATGATCAATGAATCCTTCATGAATACTGGTACCAACCGGAATAAACTGAATTTCAGTTTTAAGATCTGTAAAAATACTGTTGAGCCTTTCTAACTGTTTTATTTGCTCAGCAAAAATATAAATGCTGTAACCCGCTGCCTCTTGGGTTTTCAAGTTGTTGATTAGTAAATCGAATTGTCTGTTGAATGATGGTTGTGCCTTGGTGTTGAATTCAATTTCGTAATTGGCAAAGAAAGGTTTAAAGCCAAATTCCACCAACACTTTGTTGCTCAATAATGCATTTATTGATGCTCCTTTTATAAAATCTGCCCATTGAATATCTTTTAAAACATGGGTTTCATCTTCTTCTTTATTCAACTGAAAATGACCTTCGTTTTGTAGTGCTAAAAAACCCTCTAGGTCTTCTTCTTGAACCCTAATTTTTTCTTCCACTACATCCCAATCTTTAATCCAACAAATTGTATTGTCTGGTAAAAATTCCAATAAAGAAATTTTTGCTCCTGCTCCTGAACCAAATGTGGCGGGCAGTTGATCTACATTGGGTATGATATTAACTTGCAGTAATTTTCTTTCGCTCAACTGTGTTTCCGGATCAAAAATTCGAATACTGTCTACTTCATTTCCAAATAATTCTACGCGATAAGGTTTTTCATTTCCGTAAGAATAAATATCTAAAATTCCACCTCTCAATGCAAACTGCCCTGGCTCATATACAAAATCGGTTCGATCAAAACCATACATTACAAACAAGTCCATTAAACTTTCTGGATTAATAGTATCATTGGTTTTAATACTAATGATATTACTACTGATGGTATCAGGTTGTATTACTTTTTCGAAGATCGCTTCGGGATAAGTGATGATGATTTTTTTATTGCCACCCCTTGCGAGTTTGGTAAGCGCTTCTGTTCTCAACATCAAATGAGAACTATTGAGTAGCCTGAAATTTTTTCTGTTTTTGAAGGAAGAAGGAAAATAAAATAGATCCAATGCACTCGATAAATTCTCGATTGTATTGTGAAAATAAGCAGCTTCTTCCGCATCATTTAAAACGATCAAATGATTCAGGTTTTGTGCATCTGGATGACCAAAAACAGCAGTCACTAAAAATTCCGCGCTACTCCCTACTATATTTTTAAGAAAGATTTTTTGAGTATCGGCATAAGAAAGCCTTTCCACTAGCAGCTTTACCAGGGGTGATTGTTGGTATTGTTCCAGTAACTGATCCAAATTCATATTTACCAGTTCCCAAATGTGAACCTTATTGCTTTAAACACAAAGCATATATTTTTATGGGAGCGCAAAGATAAGGCTAATAGCTTGCGCTATTATTTACTATTATCTTTATTTCAGTTAATTTATTGGCTTCTACAGTTACCAAAGAAATATTGTTTCTTATATCGAAATTATTGGCAAAAAATAATTTATCTACTTGAACAAAAACCGAATAAGTGCCTACTGGCAAAGCTGCAATAAAAGCTCCTGTACTATCCGTTTTTACTGTGCTTATTAATTTTGTATTGATAATATTATATAACGGAGCTTGATCTGTTCTAATAATCTGATTGATGTTGGTGGGTTCATAGAAAAAAACCGTAGTTGGGTAAGGATTTCCCATGTTCTTTTTTTGGCCTGAATTAGTTGGGGAAGGCATTTGGTTGCCAACAAGCTCAAACACCGTCCCCTGAATACCTTGTTGAACTTTATTAGTGGTTAATGGCATATTTTGATTGACATTATTGCTTGCCTTGGATTTTTGAGGAGTTTTACACGATAATGAAACTACTATTGTGCAAAAAACTAAAAAAAGAATTGGTCTCATACTACAATTTGAAGGACTAAAGTATCTAATTTAGAGCAGTTTATAGTGATACAGCTATAAAGATGCAAAAAAAGCACTATTTCACATGATGAGAAAAATTATTCTGTCGATTCTAGCTATCGTTTTTGGTATTACAATTGGATTGGCACAAGTTAATAATAATGATAAAGCATTAAAGCTGATCTCCTTAAAATTAAAATTAGAGCAAGAATTGAATTATGCCAAAGCATTATCAATGGCAAAGTCTAAAAACTGGACGCTAAAAATTGTATACCCTGATGGTGGATTTGCTAAATTAGTAGGTGTTGATGATTTTGGCTTCCCCATTTATATTCAGACTTACAACAATACCATTGCTGCTGCTACAACTCGAGCCAATCAATTATGGCCTGGTGGAAGTTCTGGTTTGAATTTAACAGGAAGTTCTCCTTCAATGGCAAATAAATTAGGTATATGGGAAGCAGAAGATCAAAGCCCGTTAACTACTCATGTTGAGTTAACAGGAAGAATTGTTCAGAAAGATGCTCCAACTAGTGCTGGATCTGGTGAACATGCAACCCATGTTGCAGGCACCATGATTGCAACTGGTATTAATCCAATTGCAAAAGGTATGGCATACCAAATTCCAAATTTGATTTCTTATGATACTAAAAACAATAGTTCGGAATTTTTTGCTGAGCCAGGCTTATTGATTTCCAATCATTCATATGGAGTTACTGGTGGATGGAGGAGAAATTCTGCAGAAGGAAATAGATGGGAGTTTTTAGGAAGGCCCGGTGAAAATGAAGATTCTGATTTTGGATACTATAGCTCAATTACACAAATAGTAGATTCATTAGCCTATGTTGTTCCCAATCATTTATTGGTATTTAGTGCAGGAAATCCTCGTAGTTCAAACGGTCCTGCAGTTGGAGAGCCATATTTTAGAACTAATACATCGGGTACAATGGTTGCATCGGGTAATCGCCCTGCAGGAATAAGCAGCAACGACTCCTATGATATAATTACTCATTATGCTTTAGCTAAAAATGCATTAACAGTAGGTGCTGTAAATGGAATTCCCGCTGGTTATTCTAAAGCACAAGATGTGGTGATAAGCAGCTTTAGTGCTTGGGGGCCAACAGATGATGGTAGGATTAAACCAGATTTAGTAGCGAATGGTGTAAGTGTAACTTCATCCTCTAATTCTTCCAATATTTCTTATGCTTCTTTGAATGGAACTTCTATGTCAGCGCCTAATACAAGCGGCTCTTTATTGTTGATACAAGAATATTACAACCAATTAAAACCAGGCACTTTTTTACGTTCTTCTACCCTTAAAGGATTGGCCATTCATACAACTGATGAAGCGGGGGATAATCCGGGTCCAGATTACCGATTCGGATGGGGCTTATTAAATGTGGAAAGGGCCGCATCTGTTTTAACCAATGCGATACCATCTAATAATGCAACCACTAGTACTGATTTAGTTTTTGAGAACACCCTTAGTAATGGACAAACTTTTACAAGAACAGTTGTTGCATCAGGAAGGGTTCCATTAAAAGCTACTATTTGTTGGACAGATCCAAAAGCTACAGTAAATACAAATGCAGCTACAAATTTAAACGATAGAGCCAAAAAATTAGTAAACGATTTAGACATAAAAATTACAAGAGGTACACAAACCATTTTACCATGGACATTAAATGTAGACAATCCTGCTGCATCAGCTCAAAGAGGGGATAATATAACTGATAACGTAGAAAGAATTGATTTAGATAGTACTATCCCTGGCCAAACTTATACCATTACTGTTACTCATAAAAATACTTTAGAGAGAGGATTACAGCAATACGCACTCATTATAAGTGGTGTTGGTGGAACTGCTTATTGTGCATCTTCATCAAACCCTGGAGGTGGCGCATATATAGACAGTGTTTCTTTTTCAAATATTCGTTTTAAAAACACAACGGGTTGTAAAACCTATACCAACAATACCAATATTGTTGGAGACATTCAATCTCAACAAACATTGCCAATTACAGTTAGGGTAGCTACTTGTGATGCAACTTCACAATCGAGGATGGTGAAAATATTCATTGATTATAATAATAACGGCGTTTTTGATACTAATGAATTAGTGGCTACAAGTGGCGTATTGAACAGCAATGCACAAAACTATACAACAAATATCATAACCCCTTCTACCCTTACAATTGGCTCCATTACATTAATGAGAATCATTGTACAAGAAACATTAAATGCATTTGATATTATCGCTTGCAATAATTATGCAAAGGGAGAAACTCAAGATTATCGATTACAAGTGGTGAGCCCTGCTAATGATTTGTCTTTGAATAATATTATTTCACCGCAATCTGGTTCTTGCTCCAATCCTAATCAATTTATTACGATAAATATTGCCAATAATGGATCAGTTGCACAATCAAATATTCCTTTATCTGTAACGATTGCCAGTGGTGCAATAACAGTTGCTACTATTAATACAACATATATAGGAACTATTGCGAATTTATCCAATATAGATTATACATTCCAAACCCCTTTTAATGCTTTGGCAGGATTAACATATACCATTACAGCAAGGGTATCATTAACGGGAGACCAGTTTCCTAGTAATAATCAATTTGTAGCAACTGCCGCTTTTGCTGCAAACCCTTCTCTTCCTTCAGGTGATGGTGTGATCTGTAATACCAATGCAATTTTGAGGGTTTTAAATCCCGTTGTATCTACTAATTATTTTTGGTATCCTACTAATACTAGTTCTATTCCATTTGCAACAGGAACCAATATTTCTACAACAAATTTACCATCAGATAGAGACTATTATTTACAAAAGGAAGCAAGGGCTTCTATAGGTGCAGTGTCTAAATTAACTTTTCCGAACGGAGGCTACAATACTTTTTCAGGTAATTTTATGAATTTTTCAAACACAGGCCCCTTAACAATCGAAACAGTTCGATTATATATTGGCAATTCGGGAAGAGTTCGATTTACGTTAGCAAGAAATATTACCGCTTCTGGAACTTCTGGTGCATTTACTTATAATACTGTAGCAGTGAAAATCATTGATGTTTATAATACCAGACCAATTGCCAATGGTGGAGCACTTACAGAAAATGACCCTGCCGACTCTGGCGCTGTATATCGTTTAGGTTTGAATGTGCCATCTGCATCTGATTATGGAATCATTGTAGAATGTTTAGATGGAGCAACCATCTATCGCAATAATGGAATTACCGGAACCACTTATCCTTTTGGTATTAATAATATCATGAATTTTACTGGAAATAGTGTTTCACTCTCGACTGGACAAAACCAAAATGCTTTCTGGTATTTCTTTTATGATACAAGAATCTCTACTGCCGGATGCGTAAGTGATAGAGTTCCAATAATTGCTGCAGCCAATACAAATTTAACAATTACTCAAGTTGCAGATTCGTTGGTATCAAATATTAAAACAGGCAATTTTCAATGGGTATTTAATGATACTGCTACTGTTGCAGGTGGAGCAGTATCTTCCATTAAACCTACCAGATCGGGTAATTATAAAGTATTGGTAACTGATGCTTTAGGATGCGCAAGAATTTCAGCCAATGTGAATTTTACTGTAACTGCACTCAATACAGTTAACCCACAAGAAATTAAACTCACTGTATCGCCAAATCCAAGTAATGGGGTTTTCCAATTGTCATTTGAAGTAGCCAATAGAAGCGATTTATCTATTGAAATTTTAAATGCTTCGGGGCAACGAGTATTCACCAATACACAGTCAGGATTTATTGGCAGGTACAACAAAACAATCAATCTACAAAAACTTAGTAGTGAGTTCTATTTACTAAAAATTCAACACGATAAAAAGACCTATTTGCAAAAAATTATCCTACTTCGATAAAGAATAAATAGTATGCAATCGATGCCATAGTTGTAAAATAACTGTGGCATCTTTTTTTATGGCATTATTCATTACATTGCAATAAATAATTATTATGGCACTGGAATGGCAAAAAGGAACTATAACTAAAATTGTGGATGAAACCCATAGTACCAAAAGATTTTGGATTCAGGTTGCTGAAATGGACAATTTTGATTTTGCTCCAGGGCAATTTGTAACGCTCGATCTTCCTATCCATGAACAAAAAAACAAAAGATGGAGAAGTTATTCCATAGCTTCTGCCCCTGAGGGCACCAACACTTTTGAATTGGTAATTGTGCTGAATGAATTTGGCTTAGGAACTCCATATTTATTCAACCAAGTTTCAGTAGGTTCTGAATTAACACTCAGAGGACCACAAGGTAAATTCACCATGCCAGAACCCTTAGATAAAGATTTGTATTTGATTTGTACTGGAACTGGCTTAGCTCCATTCCGTTCGATGGCGCATTATATTTATAACACTAAACTTTCGCATCAACAAGTGCATATTATTTTTGGATGCAGAAAATTTGAAGATGGTTTATACATCAATGAATTAAAATCTTTGGAAAAAGAATTAGCTGGATTTCATTTTCATCCATGCTATTCAAGAGAACCTGAAGTTACAGAAGGCCAACACAAGGGCTATGTGCATGATGTGTATGAGCAATTATTAAATGATGCAAAATTGGCTGATGGCACTTTGCCTCCAGCCTATTTTTACCTATGCGGATGGAAGAATATGATCGATAGCGCCAAAGAGAAAATTATTTCTATGGGCTACGATAAAAAAGCAATTCACTTAGAGCTTTACGGTTAACAGATAAATTAACGGATCGGTTAAAAGTTCATTTAACTTTTGGCTTGCTCCATTAACTTACAGCATTCAACACCAACTGCTTTACTTCACTTATTGCAATTCTTTCTTGTTTCATCGAATCGCGGTGACGAATGGTGACCATATTGTCTTCTTTGGTTTGGTGATCGATGGTTACGCAAAATGGCGTACCGATTGCATCCTGGCGACGATAGCGTTTTCCAATGGCATCCTTTTCTTCGTAAAAACATTTGAAAGAGCCTTTGCATTCATCCATCAATTGACGGGCAATTTCTGGTAAACCATCTTTTTTAACCAATGGAAGTATGGCTAATTTATTAGGAGCAATTTTTGCAGGAATTCTTAATACAGTTCTACTATCGGTTGTTCCATCTTCTTTGGTAATGGTTTCTTCTTCATAACCATTGCACAAGATCAACAAGAACATTCTGTCTAAACCAATAGAAGTTTCAACAACATAAGGAATATAGTTGCCAAATGGTTTTCCAGTTGTTTCGTCTATATCATTATCAAAATACTGTTGTTTCTTTTTACTGAATTCCTGATGGCTTTTTAAATCGAAATCGGTACGGCTATGAATGCCTTCTAATTCTTTAAAACCAAAAGGAAATTCGTACTCAATATCCAATGCTGCATCGGCATAATGAGCCAGTTTAACATGGTTGTGAAAACGGAATTTATCCGCAGGCAACCCCAAACTCATATGCCATTTCATTCTTTCTTCTTTCCAGAAATTGTACCATTCCATTTGAGTGCCAGGTCTTACAAAAAATTGCATTTCCATTTGCTCAAATTCGCGCATGCGAAAAATAAATTGTCGGGCAACAATTTCATTGCGGAAAGCTTTACCCGTTTGTGCAATGCCAAAAGGAATTTTCATTCTGGCGGTCTTTTGTACATTCAAGAAATTAACGAAAATCCCTTGTGCTGTTTCTGGTCTTAAATAAATGGTATCCGACTCTTCAGCTACTGAACCCAATTGAGTGGAGAACATCAAATTGAATTGGCGAATTTCCGTCCAGTTAGCAGTTCCACTAACACCACAAACAATCTTATTATCCGCCAATAATTGTTTCAATCCTACAAAATCATCCGCTCCTAAAAGTTGCTCCATTTGGGAAATGATGGCATCTGCTCCTGCAATATCTCCTGTTTCTCTTAATTGATCGGCTTTTGCTTCTATTAAATGATCTACCCTATATCTTTTTTGGCTGTCTTTGTTATCGATCATCGGATCGCTGAAATTATCCACGTGTCCGCTCGCCTTCCAAGTAGTTGGATGCATGAAAATAGCGGCATCAATACCCACAATATTATCATGTAGCTGAGTCATGCTCTTCCACCAATAATCGCGGATATTCTTTTTAAGCTCAGATCCATTGGGGCCATAATCGTACACGGCACTTAAGCCATCATAGATCTCACTGCTTGGAAATACAAAGCCATATTCTTTGGCATGTGATATTATTGCTTGAAAGGTATTTTCGGTAACATTACTCATAGAGGCGCAAAAATAGGTGTTTACTCGTTTATCCGATAAAATGCCGAATATAGAATAAAAAAATTAGCTTAGTAGCTCAAAACTCAACCCATTAGCATGAAAAAATTATGCTTTTTATTGCTCCTTATTCCTGGTTTAGCACCTGCGCAACAAACCAATATTCAAACCACCGAGTATCCCAATGATTACCTCTCACCCGCATTCCATGCGGGAAGAAGATCCGCATTTAAAGAAAAAATGCCTGCTAAATCAGTAGGAATTTTCTTTGCTAGTCAGGTAAGACTTAGAAATAACGATGTAGATTATCAATATGCGCAAAGCAAAAATTTTTATTATTTCACCGGTTTAGAGGAACCCAATTCATTGTTATTACTCTTTAAAGAACCTACCACTATCATGGGTAAAACAGGTACCGAATTTATTTTTGTGCAAAACAGAGATCCACAACGTGAAATGTGGAATGGTAAAATTTTAGGTGTTGAAGGAGTAACCAATCGATATAAATTCAGTAATGTTTTTTTAAATAACAATTTTACAGCCAGTACTTTCAATATCAACGACTACGATTCTGTATTAACAACATTTAGAACGGAAGATATTTTTCAAACCTATCCAAGAAGCAGGGATGAGTTAAGTAGAATGGCTGGAGTTGTAGACAGCTTGATCAAACAAAATAAAAAACCTATTGCTTCAAGAACTACCACTCAAATTTTAATTGCATTAAGAGGAATTAAACAACCCGAAGAAATTGCAATTCTCGAAAAAGCAACATCAATAAGCGTTGAAGGCCATAATGAAGTAATGAAAGCAGTTAAACCCGGCATGACAGAATACCAGGCACAAGCCATCATGGAATATTCCTTTAAGAAAAATGGTTCGGAATACCCTGGTTACCCCAGCATTAATGGAGCAGCAGAAAATGCCTGTGTATTGCATTATGTGACCAATCTTAAACTCATGAAAAACGGAGACTTATTATTGAGTGATTGTGCAGCAGAATACCATGGATACACTGCTGATGTAACACGAACAGTTCCTGTAAATGGCAAGTTTTCTTCAGAACAAAAAATTATTTATGAGCTTGTTTTAGCAGCGCAAGACTCTGCCATTGCAGTTTGCAAACCAGGAATGCCATTTAGTGGTTCAGATGCAACTGCAAGAAGGGTGATCAACAGAGGTCTAATAGCACTGGGTATTGCAGCGGATGATATAGAAGCAAGAAGGTATTTTCCTCATGGAACTTCCCACCATTTAGGTTTGGATGTGCACGATTTAGGTACTCGAAACGGCCTATTAGAACCTGGTATGTTTTTAACTGTTGAACCGGGTATTTATATTCCACCTGGAAGTAAATGTGATTCTAAGTGGTGGAGCATTGGTGTTAGAATTGAAGATGATATTTTAATTACCAAAGAGGGCAATCGCAATCTTTCTGCAGGTGCACCAAGAACTGTTGTTGAGATTGAAAAATTAGCAAAAGCAAAAACAATCTTTAATTAACAAAAACAATATTTAATAAATAAAGAAACTACTCTGGGGTGAATGCTCTATAATTTACACTCAATTATAATTTGGAGTTATTCTTATGACGGTCTTTGTCTCGTAAGGTTTTCTTCTCCATATTTTTTTGCATAGCATCCGTAAGATTAACACCAGTTTGGTTGGCTAAACAAATTAATACCCAGAGCACATCGGCCATTTCATCGGCCAAATCATGTTCTTTATCCGATTCTTTGAATGATTGTTCGCCATATTTACGAACCATTATTCGGCTCAACTCCCCTACTTCTTCCATCAAGATGCCCAAATTAGTTAGCTCATTAAAATAACGAACCCCAATGGTCTTGATCCACTGATCTACTTGTTCTTGTGCTTCAGTAATGGTTAATGCGTTCTGTTGACTCATAATTCATCATTTATAATTCATAACTAATATCTCTTAATTCTTAATTCACAATTCTTAATTCTTCTTTCTTAATTCTTCTTTCATCACTCTTTATGCTTACTATCTATAATTATCGTTACAGGCCCATCATTGGTTAATTCAACCTGCATATCCGCCCCGAAAATACCAGTTTGTATGTGTCTTCCTAAATCAGCACTTAATTGTTGAATCAATTGCTCATACAAAGGAATGGCGATTGTTGGTTTTGATGCTTTTATATAAGAAGGTCGATTTCCTTTTTGTGTACTCGCATGTAAAGTGAATTGACTGATCAATAAAATGCCTCCTCCAACCTCTTTTACCGAACAGTTCATTATTCCTGCTGCATCATTGAAAATTCTCAGATTCACCATTTTATTCGAAAGCCATTGAATGTCTTCATTTGAATCTGCATCTTCAATGCCTACTAATACCAACAATCCTTGTTGAATGGCACCATTGATTTTTCCCTCGATGCTTACTGATGCAGAAGATACCCGCTGAATAACTACACGCATTGCTTGATTTTTTATCCGAAATTTGACCCCATGAAGATAGATATTAGCAAGGAAATTCAGTTTCAAACGGCAAGAAGTGGTGGAAAAGGAGGCCAAAACGTGAATAAGGTAGAAACCATGGTGGAAGGAAGATGGTTAGTGGCCGAATCTTTGCTTTTCTCAGAAGAACAGAAAATAATCATTTCCGAAAAATTAGCCAATAGAATTACAGGGGAAGGATTTTTATTGGTAAAATCCCAAGAAGAAAGGTCTCAATTGGGCAATAAGGCAATTGTAATCGATAAAATCAACCATTTGGTTACAAGAGCGTTGGAAAAGCAAAGACCCAGAAAAGCAACAAAGCCCACTAAAGCTTCCAAAGAAAAAAGAATTGAATCTAAAAAGAAGCAGGGCGCCAATAAAATTTTTAGAAAGAAAATTGATACGCGTAACCTTTAAGCAAAACCCTATTTTTACTAAATATCAATTCAGCACTTAGATAAATAGAAATTATAAATAAAGAGCATTGAGCGAAATAAAAAAATTAGCAAGTCAAACCATTTGGTACGGAATTCCTTCAATTACAAGAAGGTTTCTTGGATACTTGATGAATCTTTCCCTACCCTTGTTTTTTGCTCAACCATCAGTAACTGCAGATCTAACCCAGGTATATGCGATCATACCATTTCTAAATGTTTTGTTTACTTATGGATTGGAAACAGCCTATTTCAGATATAGCAAAGAAGAAGATCCAAAAAGACTATATAGTACCTTATCACTATCGTTAATAGGTTCTACCATTTTCTTTACTGGGATTATTTTGCTCTTTAGCCCTCAAATAATTAGTTGGGCTAAACTAGAAGCCCATCCGGAATTTATTCATTGGATGATTGCCATTATTTTTTTTGATACTATAAGCACATTGGCATTTGCCAAATTAAGACAAGAAAATAAACCTAGAAAATATGCAGCAGTTACCCTTTCTAGTGTATTGGTTAATTTATTCTGTGTATTGTTTTTCTTAGGAATTGTACCAAAATATGTAATGAATCATCCAGATAGTCCATTGTCTTTTTTTACCAAAAATGAAATTGGCATTGGGTATTATTTAATAGGCAATTTAGCAGGAAGCATTCTCACTTTTATATTGCTTTTCAAAGAGTTTAAACAGATTTCTTTTCAATTTAGTACTGCTCTTTGGAATAAAGTAATGAGTTATAGCTATCCATTGATTATTGTAGGAATGGGTGGGATGGTAAATGATATGCTGAGCAGATTAATATACCAGCATGTAGTAGATTTACCCGTTGAAGAAGCCAAACACGAATTAGGGATTTTTTCAAATATTTATCGAATAGCAGTGTTGATCACTATTTTGATTCAGGCTTTTAGAATGGCCGCAGAGCCCTTCTTCTTTAAACAAAGTGGTCAAGAAAATGCACAAAAAGTTTATGCAAGAGTGATGAAGTTTTTTGTAATTGCCTGCTGTTTTATGTTTTTATTCATCAGCTTATTTATAGAAATATTTGCTTGGTTTTTCAAGGCAATTAATAAACCGTTATGGACCGAAGGTTTGTATATTGTGCCATTACTAGCACTTGGAAATATTTTCTTAGGTATCTATTATAATTTAAGCATCTGGTATAAGTTAACCGATAAAAACAGGATGGGTGCATATATTACAATTGCTGGAGCCCTCATTACCATTGGTTTAAATATTGTGCTAATTCCTAGATTGCATTATTTAGGAGCTGCGATTGCAACTTTTACCTGCTATTTTTTCATGATGATCGTAAGTTATTTGATGGGACAAAAATTTTATCCAGTGCCTTATGCTACCAAAAAAATAATTGCATACCTAGTAACTATCTGTTTATTTTATGCCATTCATAAATCGATCTTGTTTTTTGTTCCGCATCTTTGGATAGGAATTATAACTGGATTGATTTTCATCGGATTATTTTCTTGGTTGATTTTTTGGGCAGAGAAAAAAGAATTTCAACGAATTCCAATCTTTAACAAGTTCATTTCGCATTAACTCAATAAACTAATTACTCAATACTTTTTATTCTTAAATCTTAATTCTTATCTCTTAATTCATAATTCTAATTAATGGCTGAAGACTTATCCATCATTAAAGGTTCCAAAAAAGAACAATACGAAGCACTCATTCCGCAAATCAAAGGCTTGCTTGATGGAGAGCCCGATTTAATTGCCAATTTGGCCAATATAGCTGCTGCATTGAAAGAACAATTCAGTTGGTTTTGGGTAGGTTTTTATTTAGTGAAAAAAGACCAATTGGTTTTAGGCCCATTTCAAGGACCGGTAGCTTGCACAAGAATTGCCATTGGAAGAGGTGTATGTGGAACAAGCTGGGCAGAAGCCAAAACATTGATCGTTTCCGATGTAGAAAAATTTCCAGGCCATATTGCTTGCAGCAGTTTATCCAAATCAGAAATTGTCATTCCATTATTTCACAACAATGAAGTTGTTGGTGTGCTCGATGTAGATAGCAGTGAATTAGATAGTTTCAACACAATCGATCAACAATTCTTGGAACAAATTGTGCAATTGATACAATGGGATTGATTTGAATATTTCTTCTGAATAAAAAATGGAAGGAAAATGTTTATCTTATTCGATCCTTTGCTAAATGCCGTAAAACCAATTTTTGAATGAGGCGTAAGCAATGAAATCTGTTTGAGCCCCGACTCTCTGAGCTAGCTATTTCTATATAAGGCTTATAGATATAGCAAAAGCGAACCTTTGAGAAATGCAGTAATAAATACCCCTCAAAATAAAAGCAATGCATTTCTCAGCAGTGAGCGTTGCAATATCTATGAGCATGTACCAATCGGGGCGAGTTATTTCATTGTTGCCTATGGAGAAAATTATAGGTATTTAGCAGCAGAGCGTATTTGGCATACACATAACAGATTGAATTGCCTTTTCAATGAATAAAACTGGAATGGGCTATTCCAAATGAGATCCTTTGCTAAATGCCGTTAAATAATTTTCGATTGAGGCGTAAGCAATGAAATCTGTTTGAGCCCCAATTTATTGGGGCGAGTTATTTCATTGCAGCCGATGGAGAAAATTATAGGTATTTAGCAGCAGAGCGAATTTGGGATACACATAACAGGATATTCATTTAACGATTCTAAAACCCCCTCAAAAACCCATTTGTAAAAAATTCCTTAGCTTTGCAGCATTCATATAGGCTCTCGGTTAGGCTGGAATCTACTTCAGTGACAAGGTACTCCCCAAAAAGTTAGGTTATATAGCATCTGAAAATCAGGTGTTCATTATTAAATACATATTGTGTTATTCAAAGAATTACAACTCATCGAGCCCATTTTAAAGGCGCTCGAAACAGAAGGGTATACTGTACCCACCCCTATTCAACAACAAGCAATTCCTTTGGCTTTAGAAGGCAGAGATTTATTGGGTTGTGCCCAAACAGGAACAGGTAAAACTGCAGCTTTTGCTATTCCTATTTTACAATTGGTATATCAATCCATTCAAAATGGCAATCGTTCTAAAACCATCAAAGCATTGGTATTAACTCCTACAAGAGAGTTGGCCATTCAAATTGATGAAAGTTTTGCTGCATATGGCAGATACCTTTATTTAAAACACCAGGTTATTTTTGGTGGTGTATCGCAAGTGCCTCAAGTAAATGCTCTAAGAAATGGTATTGATATTTTAGTAGCTACCCCAGGAAGATTATTAGATTTGATGCAGCAAGGTTATATTCGATTACACGAAATTGATTTCTTTGTATTGGATGAGGCAGATCGTATGCTAGATATGGGATTTATCAACGATGTTAAAAAAATCGTTGCGAAATTACCAGCAAAAAAGCAAACACTATTTTTCTCGGCAACCATGCCAACGGAGATTGAAAAATTATCTTCAACACTTTTACATAATCCTGCAAAAGTAGAAGTTACGCCAGCTTCTTCTACAGTTGAAAAAATTGAACAAGCAGTGTATTATGTGGAGAAAGACCAGAAAAAACATTTGCTGATTCATCTACTTAAAGACAAAGCCATACAAACCGCTTTGGTATTCACCAGAACAAAACATGGTGCCGATAAAGTAGTGAAAGAATTGTCGAGAGTAGGCATCTCTGCTGAAGCCATTCATGGAAATAAATCTCAAAATGCGCGTCAACGTGCATTGAGTAATTTTAAAGCTGGCACTACAAGAATTTTAGTGGCAACAGATATTGCAGCAAGAGGTATTGATGTAGATCAATTATCGCATGTGTTCAATTTCGAATTGCCGAATGTTCCGGAAACTTATGTTCACCGAATAGGTAGAACAGGCAGAGCAGGAGCAAGTGGAATGGCAGTTTCTTTTTGCGATGCAGAAGAAAGACCTTATTTAAATGATATTCAAAAACTGATAAAAATTACACTTCCTGTTGTAAAAGAACATGAATTTGTATCTTCTGTTCCGTTAAATGCAGCTGCAGTAAAAATGCAGCAATCTAAACCAACACCAAGGGGAAGATTTACCAATCAAAGGAGTAGTTATAACAGAAGTTCATCTAAGCGTTAAATGATTTGCATAATTTTTAATAACTTTATTTTGCAGGAAAATATTTATTCATCTTAGTTATTGCTATATATGAACGAAGAAATAAATCAACAAGATAGTATCGTTCAATTATTAGAACTCAATGAATCTTTGGTTATTAAAAACGCAGCATTGCAAAAAAGCAATCATGCTTTAGAAAAAAAAATTACTCAACTAAAAGAATTTGCTGGTATCATTACACATGATGTGAGAGGCCCTGCACATAATATTCATAAAATGATGGAAATGCATGCGGCTTCCAATGATCCTGAAATCAAGAAAGCCGCATTGGTTTATTTAGAAAAACTAAGTGCAGAATTAAATAATAACTTGAACGAGCTTATTCAGGTTTTACAAATTCATTTAGAAAAAGACATACCAGCCTCCCTTTGTAATTTTCAAGAAATTACCGATAGTGTATGTATTCAGTTACAAGATTTAATTCAAGCAAAAAATGCGCAAATACTTATTCAATTTGATGTAACCGCAATAACCTATCCTAGAATTTTCTTACAAAGTATTTTGTACAATTTATTGAGTAATAGTTTAAAATACAGTAGGCCTTCTATTGAACCTGAGATTGAAATATCCACCTATACAATTGATTTCAAAAATTATCTTTCAGTAAAAGACAATGGTTTGGGTATTGACTTAGAAAAATTTGGGAAACAATTGTTTAAGTTCCAAAAAAGCTTTCACAGTGGGTTTGAAAGTAAAGGCATTGGATTGTATCTTATTAAAAATCAAATAGAAGATCAAGGCGGAAGTATTTCCGCAACAAGCGAACCCAATAAAGAAACCATTTTTAGGGTAGAATTTTAGTAAAAACCCCTATTTTTGCTGCCCAAATGCGGATGTGGCGAAATTGGCAGACGCACTAGACTTAGGATCTAGCGCCGCGAGGCATGTAGGTTCGACCCCTATCATCCGCACTTAACCGCAAAAGAGGCTTCTGCAAAGGAGGCCTCTTTTTATTTTTAGAAAATCTTATTCCGAAATAGATCAGATCACTTGAAAACCGTGTGCATAGGGATCTTCATCATCAATTATAATTGTATTGTAACCAGTTATCATTGCCCATCCTTCTATGCTCGGAATGATTGCAGGTTTTCCGTAGATTGTTGTTTCTTCTTCTATACTACCAGTAAATTTTGAGCCAATAATACTTTCGTGAATAAAAGGATCACCTTTTTTTAATTTACCTTTTGCATACCATTGTGCCATTCTAGCAGAAGTACCTGTGCCGCAGGGAGAACGGTCAATTGCTTTATCTCCATAGAATACTGCATTGCGTGCAGTTGAAGCTGAATCGATTGTGTTTCCAGTCCAAAGAAAATGACTAAGCCCGTTAATATTTGAAATCTCTGGATGAACAAATTCATTCGATTGATTGATTAGCTTTCTACATACCCTACTCCATGAAATTAATTGATCGGCAGTAAATTGGTCGATGCCCGGAAAGTTAGGTTGTGGATCTACAATGGCATAAAAATTTCCACCATAAGCTACATCAACAGAAATATTACCTAAGTCTGGGCAGTTTACAACTATATTTTCTGCAGCTAAAAAAGACTTTACGTTGGTCAGTTTAACAGATTTCACTTTCTTCCCCTCCTGTTGATAATCAATTAATACAATACCAGCCGGAGTTTCAATTCGAAGATGCCCGGGGGTTTTTGGCTGCACCAATCCTTCTTCAATAGCAATTGTAATAGTGCCAATTGTGCCATGACCACACATAGGCAAACAACCACTTGTTTCAATAAAAAGTACACCAATATCATTTTGCGGATCATGTGGTGGATATAAAATACTTCCACTCATCATATCATGACCTCGTGGTTCAAACATTAACCCTTTTCTGATCCAGTCGAATTCTCTAAGAAAATGCAATCTTTTTTCCATCATACTATTACCAAAGAGTAAAGGAGCACCACCAGCAACAAGTCTTACTGGGTTCCCACAAGTATGAGCATCAATACAGAAAAATTTTTTATGTGCCATAGATTATTGAATTGGATCACGGGTTAATACTCCATTTACCTTTCTCATAATAAAAGCCTCATTAGCGTTTTGCAGATACAAAGGAAGCATATCCGATGGGCAATCTTGGTAACAAATAGGTCTTACAAAACGCCTGATTGCTTCCGTTCCAACCGAGGTTGTTCTTGAATCAGTTGTAGCTGGAAAAGGGCCCCCGTGAACCATTGCATCACAAACTTCAACGCCAGTTGGTACTGCGTTAAATATAAGTCTGCCAACTTTTTGTTGTAATATATCTGCAACAGAAAAATAGGTTTTAAGTTCTGCTTCAATACCAAAAATTGAGCCTGTTAATTGGCCTTCTAATGCATCGAGTGCAGATTCAAGTTCTTTAAGATCATCACATAAAACAATCAAAGAACATGGGCCGAAAATTTCCTCTTGTAATTCAGATTGCTGAATAAAGTCAGCGCCATTAACTAGATATAAAGCCGGGGAGCCTTTAAAATTATTTTCCGCATTACTTGCCTCTAAAAGCGTTGTAAGCTTTTTTGTTTGACCAATTTTACGAAGTGAACTATAATAACTTTTACAAATATTTTGGTTAAGCATTACCCCAGGTAATGAAGTAGACATTATAGAAACCAGTTCATTTATAAAACCATCGCTAGCTGAAGAGCGAATTAAAAAAATCAATCCTGGGTTGGTACAAAATTGACCCACCCCTAATGTAATTGATGCTGAAAGCGTTGCGGCAGTTGATTTAGCATGCTCTAAAAGAATACCTGGCAATAGTACTACTGGATTGATGCTACTCATTTCGGCATACACTGGAATAGGCGCTTTTCTATTTTGTGTAGCAGCATTAAATATTGCCATTCCAGCTCTGTAAGAGCCAGTAAAACCTATCGCTTTTATTACAGCGTCTGTAGTTAGACGCTGACCCAAAACACTACCTTCTCCAATTAAGCAAGAGAAAACACCATCTGGCATGCCTGTTTGTTTTGCAGCCAATTGAACAGCCGTTGCTATAAGTTCATTTGTTCCAAGATGTGAAGTATGCGCTTTTACAATAACTGAACATCCAGCAGCTAAGGCCGAAGCAGTATCACCTCCTGCTGTAGAAAATGCAAATGGAAAATTACTTGCACCAAAAACTACAACTGGCCCTACTGGTTGCAGCATGCGTCGCAAATCGGCACGAGGCAAAGGATTCCTATTTGGAACTGCGGTATCAATTACAGCATCAGCCCAAGATCCTTCTCGCAATAAGGAAGCAAATAATTTTAATTGGTTCATGGTTCTAACTCGCTCACCGGTTAATCTTGCAATTGGCAAACCAGTTTCCACATGAGCCCTCTCTAATAATTCATCCCCAATTAAGAAAATATTTTCAGCAATGGCCTCTAAAAATAGGGCACGTGATATAAAATCTTTTTTGCTATAAATTGAGAAAGCGCTTGCTGCTTTTGTTATTGCAAAAGAAACTTCCTCTGCAGATGCAACATGAAATTTTTCAGGTAATAAATCACCATTTAAGGTACTAAACGATTGGATGGTTTCTGTTCCAATTGCGGAAACAGAGAACCCTATAATATTATGACCAAGTAACATCTTTATTTTGTTTCAGGTACAAATAATCTGGTAAATCTGGACGAATGGCCAGTGCTTTTTCTATAATGCCTCTAACCTTAGCAAGTTCTTCACCTTTCAACATTAATCGCGGTGCCCTTACATGGCTTGTTCCGATGCCAGTGTATTCAGCCGCCAATTTAATATATTGAACAAGTTTAGGATGAATGTCCAACTCTAACAAAGGTAGAAACCAGCGGTATATTTTTAATGCTTCTTCAATTCTACCTGCTTTAATTAAATAAAAGATTGCAACAGTTTCTCTTGGAAAAGCATCTACTAACCCTGCTACCCAACCATGAGCGCCCATGCACAAACTCTCCATCGCCAAAGGATCCACTCCAGTAAGAATTTTAAATCGATCATCAAATCGGTTAATCATGCGAGTGACATTTGTAACATCACGTGTAGACTCTTTAACAGCTTGAATATTGGGATACTTGGCCAATGTTTCAAACATATCAAGGGTAACCATAATTTTATAATCCACTGGATTATTGTAAATCATTATTGGCAATGAAGTTGCTTCTGCAACAGACTTGAAGAACTCAATCGTTTCGTAATCATCAGCTAAATATCGCATTGGTGGTAGTAACATGAATCCATCTGCTCCGTTCTTTTCAGCATCTATTGCCAATTTCACAGCCGACTTAGTAGTTTGTTCTGCAATATTGATGATTACGGGAAAAGTATGGGGGAGTACTTCTTTTGAATACAAAAGCATATCTCTTTTTTCATCGTTTGAGAGAGCACTTGCTTCACCCAGCGATCCACCAAGTATTATTCCTTCTACCCCAGCATCAACTTGTGCATCTAAATTCAACTTGAACATATTTATATCAATTGAATCATCTTGTTTAAAAGGAGTTAACAAAGCAGGATAAACCCCTTTCCATGTTAATGTAGCCATATGTACTATTTAAAAAGTTTTAAAAAAATTAAGATACACTATTATTGTTTTTCATACAACTATATTAACCGGCTAGTGCAAATAACTATAAAAGTAGAAGCCGATTGAATTACGGATGGCAACAATTACTAATCAACCCATTTCAAGAGACTTAAAACCTAATAAACACAAGATTTCCTATAGAAATACCCTTGTTCCGAAAGTGTTTTTTTATTACCTTTGCAGCCCGAAAATTAAGTTTTAAATAATTGTTATGGCAACTATCACCAGAGAAAACATTGGCTTATTAAACGATAAGCTTACCGTTACACTATCCAAAGAAGACTATTTTAGTGGGTTTGAACAGAACCTAAAAAAACATGCTAAAACCGCTAATATTCCTGGTTTTAGAAAAGGAATGGTGCCGGCAGGGTTGGTTAAAAAAATGTACGGCCAAAGTGTATTTACTGATGAAGTACTTAAAACGGTTGAATCGCAGCTCAATCAATACATGAACAAAGAAGCTATTGATATTTTTGCTCAGCCCTTACCATTGGATAATGATTCACGTGCATTAGATATGAATAATCCTGCAGACTATGCATTTTCATTTGAAATAGGATTAAAACCAAGTTTCGAAATAGACTTAAATAATATCAAAGTAAAACGATACATCATTGAGGTTACCGAAAAAATGATTGACGAAGAATTGGTTCGCTTACAAACTCGTTTTGGTAAAATGACAGAACCAGAAATGGTTAATAGTGATGAAAATGTGTTGAATGTAACATTTACTGAAGCAGATGAAAATGGCAATCTCATTGAGAATGGTGTGCAAAAAGACAATTCGGTACTGGTAAAATATTTTGGGGAAGGGTTTAGAAAAAACCTGATTGGCAAGAAAAACAATGATACTGTTCATTTGCAAATCAATACAGCTTTTGAAGACAAAGAAGCGGAAACTATTTTGGCAGATCTAGGATTGACCAAAGAAGATGGAAATCGTTTTTTCAATATGTTGATCACTAAAGTTGGGCTTGTAGAAAAAGCTGAATTAGATGAAGCATTCTTTTTAGCTGCATATCCTAATAGCGACAATATTAAATCTGAAGCAGATGTAAGAAGTCAAATTAAAGGAGAAATTGCCAAATACTACGAGCAATCAACACGCAATCAAACACATGATCAAATTTATCATCACTTATTAGATAATGTGCAATTACAATTTCCTGAAAACTTCTTAAAACGCTGGTTGCAATCTGGTGGTGAAAAACCAAAAACCGCTGAAGAAGCTGATAAGGAATACCCAACATTTGTGAATCAATTGAAGTGGACATTGATCAGTACTAAACTCAGTCAAGATAATAAAATTGAAGTGTTACCAGAAGACATTCGCAATTTTGCTAAAATGCAATTGTTCAGTTATATGGGCGGACAATTAGGTGCACTTGGCGACAACCAACAATGGGTAGATGACTATGCCAATAGAATGATGCAAGACAAGCGTTTTGTAGAAGACAGTTACCATAGAATTAATGCTGAAAAATTATTTGTTGCCTTAGAATCAAATGTAATTGCTACAGATACTTCCATTTCGATAGAAGACTTTACTAAGATGACAGAAAATCACCAACATTAATTTATTAGACCATGTTTTTCTAAAGATCGTTGTATCAATCCAACCAACTTTTCACTTATTTTTCTACTAAGCAGCCATTTAGCTGCAATGCGTAAAATAATGCCCCAAAAGCCTGTTAGCGGAAATGCATAGAGCAATAATGCTTCCACTCTTTTTTTAATAACAGGTTCAAATTGTTTCACCATTGATGAATCAACAGTTGGCCAATGGTTTCCGGAAGTGAAAGTAGGCATTGGAAAATAGCCCTTTTCTATTTTGGAAAAAATAGGAATAATTGGATAAGCATCTCCATGAAAAGATTTAAATTCCGATTTATCAATGCCTGAATATCCAGCACTAAAAATCGGATGTGCGTCTAATTCATTTGCAGGAATAGTAAAATGATTTCTTAAAAACATTTCGCAATTGTACCTGCCTAGATAAAAATCATGAATGCGAAATTCTTTATTCATAAAGCCACTAAATCCATCGAAAGCGCCACAAGCTATAGCTGCACTTCCTTCTATTTTATTTCCCTTTTTTTCTCCAAAAGCAATTGGCCTAGTTGGTGCAATTAAAAACTGACCAGCCTTGTCTAAAGCCATTGCATCAATCAATGGAGCGGGCTTTGCGCGCATCTGCTGTGTCATTGCATTTAAGGTATACCCTATGGTAGAAAATAATTGTTGATTGATTTTAAACGCTGATGGTAATTCACTAGGAAATGGATCGATCATTAAAACGGCACTTTTAAATTCATCAAATGCATTTTGTGCTTTCACTTCAAACTGTTGAGTAACATCGTTCAATAATTCTCGAACTTTTTCAAATGGCTCATTATTAATTAAACCCCCATCCACATTTTGTGTAGCATAGATTTCAGATTGAGGATATGATTTTTTATTGTTTGTTTGATTTAACCATGGATTTTCCAATACCCAACCCAATGGCCGTTTAAGAACACGAGATTTAAGCCCAATAGGAAATGCACCAGTTGCCATAGCTGCATCTTTTGCAATATTTGTATTCATACCATTTTTAAAACTGAGCGGAATCCATCCATCATTTTGATATTCCGAAGCATTTAAATTAAAACAGGCATAATCATTATGTACAGCCATATTGTAATTTTTATCCATCACATCACTACTAAAAGCAATATTGTATTTCAAGCCCTCTAAGTTGGTTAATGTGGTAAACACTTTTAATTGATTTGCAAAATAGGCAGGTGTTGGAAGCCAATCTTTTTGATTCGTTGAAATGGCTCGTTCTGCAATTTCATCAACAAATTGAGCATTCAATAATGCATGTACTTGTTTACTCTTTTCAATATCTTTTTGGCTTAACATTAAACTCAACATATCATTGCCCAATAAATCTACCCAACTATGGTAAAATTTGTTCTCCGGATGATTTTGCAATAAATTGGCATTAGATTCAAACTGAATTGGTTTTTTTGGATAATTAACTGCAGCTGCTGTTACCATTCCTGTCATGCCACCTGCAGAAGCACCCCCAATCACAGAAATGACTACTTTATGGGATGGCGTATTTTTAGTTCCTCGTCTTTTTTCCCATTCTTCTAGCGCTTCAATTAAATAATCCATTACCCCAGCAGTATATGCTCCAGCAGAAACTGCTCCTGCCATACATAGGCCGATATGGAAAGTTTTATCGCTCATACAATTATTTTTACTTCACGAACCTAACAAAAAGCCGTTTTCATTTTTACCGTGTTTTCACGGTATTTTAAGTACTGTCGTTTTCATAGCTAAAATCAAGCTTTTTTATGCCCTTTTGGCGGAAATGAAGGCTTTGCACAAAATTTGAATAAGTAATTCACACTGAAATGCCAAAACACTTATCTTCAAAGCGAAAAATGATACTATGAATATTGGAAAAGAATTTGACAAATATGCTGTGAAACACCAGGGAATTAGTAGTGCAGTTTTACACAATTACAAAGCCTTTGGTCAACCCACTAATTTAACTCCTTATATTATTGAAGAACGCCCTTTGAATGTGGCAAGTATGGATGTATTTAGTAGGTTAATGATGGATCGAATCATTTTTTTGGGAGAAGGCATCAATGATTATGTTGCAAATATTGTAACTGCGCAGTTATTATTCTTAGAAAGTACCGACCGTGGCAGAGATATTCAAATGTATATCAATAGCCCAGGTGGAAGTGTTTATGCAGGATTAGGTATTTATGATACTATGCAGTTTATCGGACCAGATGTTGCTACAATTTGTACTGGAATTGCTGCAAGTATGGGTCAGATTTTATTGTGTGCTGGTGTAGAAGGTAAAAGAACTGCACTTAAACACAGTCGTATTATGATGCACCAACCTAGTGGTGGCATTGGAGGTCAAGCAACGGACATAGAAATTACCGCCCGTGAAATTAAAAAATTAAAACTCGAATTGTATGCCATTACTGCAAATCATACTGGTAAAACAGTTGATACTATTGCGAAAGACAGCGATCGTGATTTTTGGATGACTGCTGCTGAAGCCAAGGAATATGGTTTAGTTGACGAAGTTTTATTAACCAATCCAAGAAAAGAAAAGAAAAACATTTAATTGTTTTTTTTAAAATCTACTACTACAATTACAAATTATTATAACGCTAAAAAATAAATAATGTTAGACCCTAAATACATCATCAATCCATATATTTCTAATGACGAAGACGAGCAGGAAGAGAAAGAAGCTAAACCCGAACCAATGGGGAGTTTCATGACTAAGAAGATGGAGAAAATGTTCTTCGAAAAAAGAACTGTTTATTTATGGGGAGTAGTTGATGATAAATCTGCAAGAGATATAGTGAGTAAATTATTGGTTTTAGATGCTGATAAGCCTGGTGAAGAAATTAAATTATTTATCAATAGCCCAGGTGGAGTTGTAACAAGTGGTATGGTAATGTATGATACCATGAAAATGATTAAAAGCCCAGTGAGTACTGTTTGCATGGGACTAGCCGCAAGTATGGGTTCTATTTTATTAAGCGCAGGAACAAAAGGAAAACGATTTATTTATCCTCATGGAGAAGTAATGATTCACCAACCTAGCTTAGGAGGATATTTTCAGGCAACAAGTGCCGATATAGAAATTCAAGCCAATCAAATCAAGAAAACAAAAGAATTGGGTGCTACTATTTTGGCAGCAAACTGCGGAAAATCATTTGATCAAATAATGTTAGATTTTGATAGGGATTATTGGATGGATGCCACAGAAGCGGTAGCTTATGGCATTGTAGATGGAATTCTTGACCAGATTTAACCAAAAATCAAGCGCTTTTACCTATTTCTATTATAAAACAAGCACTACTATGGTTAACTGTAGTAGTTTTACACTTATATGGCAAAAACATCCATTTTACATTGTTCTTTCTGCGGTAGAAGCCGCGATGAGGTAAAGATTTTGATTGCTGGTCAAGAGGGGCATATTTGTGAAAATTGTGTAGACCATGCCCAGGAGATTATAGAACAAGAATTGAATACAAAAAAAGACGGATCAGGCAATAATAGCTCCAATTTCAAACTCAATATTAGAAAGCCAGCAGAAATAAAATCATTTCTGGATGAATATGTGATTGGGCAAGATGATGCTAAAAAAATTTTAAGTGTTGCCGTTTACAATCACTTCAAAAGAATTAATTATAAGCAGGTTTCCGAAGATGTAGAGATTGAGAAGAGCAATATCATTATGGTTGGTGAAACTGGTACAGGTAAAACATTATTGGCTAAAACAATTGCCAGATTATTAAATGTACCATTTGCCATTGTGGATGCAACTGTTTTTACTGAAGCTGGATATGTTGGTGAAGATGTAGAGAGTATGCTTACTCGTTTATTACAAAATTGCAATTACGATGTTGCAGCTGCTGAACGAGGCATTGTGTATGTTGATGAACTCGATAAAATAGCCCGTAAAGGAGACAATCCTTCTATTACAAGAGATGTAAGTGGAGAAGGTGTTCAACAAGGTTTGTTGAAAATGTTAGAAGGTACTGAAGTGCTTGTGCCTCCTCAAGGTGGAAGAAAACATCCTGAGCAAAAAATGATTAAAGTAGATACTAAGAATATTTTGTTCATCTGTGGTGGTGCATTTGATGGTATTGATCAAGTAATTGCTAGAAGAGTAAATACCAATGCAATTGGATTCAGCGTAAATAAAGAAGAGCAAGAACACCAACGCAAGAATTTATTGCAGTTTATTAATGCACAAGATTTAAAAAAATTCGGTTTGATTCCAGAATTATTAGGAAGACTACCAATAGTAACCTATTTAAATCCTTTGGATGCAGAAACTTTAAGAAACATACTAACTGTTCCAAAAAATTCTTTGATCAAACAATTTACCCGTTTATTTGAAATGGAAGGAATTGATTTAGTGATAGAAGAAGAAGTACTAGATTTTATGGTTACCAAGGCACTAGAATATAAATTAGGAGCAAGGGGATTAAGAAGCATATGTGAAAGTATTCTTACAGATGCTATGTTTGAATTACCCGGTTCTAATACCAAATCTTTGAGAATAGATTTATTGTATGCCGAAAAAATGTTTGGCAAGAGTAAATTAAGTGCATTAAAAGTTGCTTAACAATATTTTTTTTAGATAAAATCAATCCAATGAATGAACTTTTAGAGAAAATCATGAAAGAAGTAAATCTAGATGCTGCTCAAGCTAGAAAGGTAATTGAAACAGTTGCCGATTTTATAAAAGAAAAATTTCCCATGTTAGGTGGTGCCGTAGACCAAATTTTTGGAGCAGGAAATAAGAACGACGAATGATTGTTAATCTGGCATTGTAATAATTATATTACTTCCTTTGCCTAATTCACTTTCAATTGATAATTTTCCTCCTTGTCTATCCACAAGATCGGTACAAAGCATAAACCCAAAACCACTTCCTTTCTCTAAGGCAGTACCAGCTGTAGAATAATATTTCTTTGCGGTAACTTTTTGAATAGTTTCTGCACTCATACCAATTCCAGCATCTTTAACCATGATTTTGGTTTCATTGTTAAAATGCTTTCCAATTACATATATAACGCCATTCTGTGGAGTAAACTTAATGGCATTACTGATAAGGTTACGAAGTACAATCCTTATCATTTCTTTATCAGCTAAAATAGTTAAATCTGGTTCGATCATATTATTAAACTGAATATTTTTCCGTTTTAATAATAATTGATACTCCTCTTCTAACCCTTTTATAATGTTGAAAATAGTTACTTTGGTTTTTTCTACATCTTTCCCCAAATTTTGACCTTTGAGCCAAAATAATAAATTATCCAATAAAGAAGTGGTTGTCATGTATTGCGCTTCTAACTGCAGCAACAGTAATTTGGCCTCGTCTGGAGGAACCATATCAAGATTAATCAGATTCAAAATTCCTTTGGTATTGACTAACGGATTTCTAAGATCGTGCGAGATAATAGTCAATAGTTTAGCTTTTGTTTTATTGTCTTCCTCTAATAAGATATTTTGTTGAGATATTTCTTTGTTAAGAGTTCCTAACTCGGATACTTGCGCTTCAATTAAAATATTTTTTGCCCTTAATTCTCTACCAAATAATTTTTGTTTTTGAAAATTAATAAATACCATGATTACCAATACTGCTAGAATAATCAAAATAAAAGTTCCTACTGTTATAATATAAAATTGTTCATTAGAAACGCGCTCAGCTCGGAGAATGGCTTTTTCATTCTCTAGCCGAAGATCGATTTGACTCTTTATTATTTCTAATAAATTGGCCGCGTATTCATTTTCTTTGATTCGTTGCTTTTTTAATAAAGCAATAGAACTATCCTGCCAATTAGCAACATTATTGTTATTGCCATTTAATCTACTTATTTGAATCACTTGCTTAATTAAGGTATCTTCTAATTCATAAGCATCTATTGCCCTTGCATTTGAATATGCGTCTAATGCCAATTTTTCTGCCTGGGCTAACTTCTGCTGTTTTATTAAAATAGAAACCAAGCTTATTTCATTAAGGGCAATACCATAATAGTCATTGATGGCTTTATCTATAGCTAATGATTGATTAAAATAATCATTGGCTAAATAATCAAATCCAGCTTGCTCTTTAGCTAGTCCTAAATAATAAAGGGCTTTTTTTAAGCCGTATTTATATCCAATATTCTTACTAAATAGAAGCGCCTTTTCAAAAAATTGTTCTGCTTCTTTAATTTGTTTCATTTTTAATAATACAAACCCAATGCTATTATTTACATTAATAATTTCTTCTCCTTTTTTTAATTTTTCATATACAACCAAAGAACTATCATAAACTACTTTGGCAGAATCGTATTTTCCTGTTGTTAGAAAAGAATAGGCAATTAATTGATTGACTTTGGCAATATTAAAAGTGTCATTAATAGTTTTGAATATGCGCAAAGCATTATAGAAGTCTGCCAGCGCGCTTTTAGAAAAGCCTTGCTGCTGATTAATTCCAGCCTTATACATGTATGAAATTGCTTCCCCCTTTTGATAGCCTATTTTTTTTGAAAGATTTTGGGCTAAATGTAAATTTGTAAGTGCTTTGGTGATATCCGATTTTTTAGACTCAAACCCAATTTGATTGTATGCATTAATTAAAGCAATGGTATCAACTGGAGTTTGGGATGCAGCAATGTTTACTGAACTCAGTATTACAATTAACTGAACAAGTAATCGAAATGGATATGTTGAATTTTGGTTTAACACTATTACTTAGATGAAGACAAGATACAATTTTTAGCATTAAAAAAGGCCCTTCGCAGGGCCTTTAAATTATAAGCAAGCAATCGAAAACACTATTGATTTAATACTTCTCTTGAAATAACTAGTTTCTGTATTTCAGAAGTTCCTTCTCCAATAGTACACAATTTTGCGTCACGATAGAACTTTTCTACTGGAAAATCTTTTGTATATCCATATCCCCCAAATATCTGCACCGCATCGTTGGCAGTTTTAACAGCAATTTCACTGGCATAATATTTAGCCATTGCTCCTGCTTTTGTTACATTTTCTCCCCTAGTTTTAAGATCGCAAGCCTGCCAAACCAAAAGGTCGGAAGCCATAATCTCTGTAGCCATATCTGCCAGTTTAAAGCTTATCCCCTGGAAATTGGAGATTGGCTGGTCAAATTGATAACGTTCTTTTGAATATTTTAATGCTGCTTCGTAAGCTCCCTTTGCAATTCCGATTGAAAGTGCTGCAATGGAAATTCTACCCCCATCGAGTATTTTCATTGCTTGACGAAATCCATCTCCCACTGCTCCTAACCTATTTTCATCGGCAATTAAACAATTATCAAAAATCATTTCACAAGTTTCACTAGCCCTCATTCCTAATTTATTCTCCTTCTTTCCAGCAGTAAAACCTGGCGTTCCTCTTTGTACAACAAAAGCAGTGGAATTTCCACTTTTACGCGGCTCACCAGTTCTACATATCACTACTGCAATATCACCACTTTTTCCATGTGTAATCCAGCTTTTTGTGCCATTTAATACCCATTTATCCCCTTGCTTAACTGCTGTGGTTTGCATGTTGCCAGCATCACTTCCCGTATTAGGTTCAGTTAAGCCCCAAGCGCCAATCCACTCTGCTGTGGCCAATTTAGGCAACCATTGTTGTTTTTGCTTTTCAGTTCCAAAAGTTAATATATGATTGGTACAAAGTGAATTGTGCGCCGCAACACTCAACCCTATTGAACCACACACTTTTGCTATTTCTTGAACAATGGCATTGTACTCAAAATAACCCAATCCGGCACCACCATATTCATGCGGCACCAAAACACCCATAAGACCTAATTTGCCCATCTCTTTAAATAAGGAAACAGGAAATTCCTGTGTTTCATCCCAGGTCATTAAGTTAGGTCTAATATATTGTTCCGCAAATTGTTTTGCTGTTGCTGCTACTTGTTCTGTAATTTCTGATTCTTTAAAATGCATATATATTTTTCAAATAAAACAAACAATCGTTAGTTAGTTTTAATTACAAAAATAGCCTAAATTAATTCATGGGCAAATTGTTTATATAAAAATTACTCTGCCTTCAGTTTGGACATGATTTGCTGATAAACTGATTCATTAATAAATACAATTTTCTTTAAATCGGCTATTTGATTAAACTTTCCATATTGTTTTCGGTACAATACAATTGCTTTAGCTACCCCTTCATTTATCCCAGATTGAATTAATTGAGCAACAGTTGCGCTATTTATATTCACCAATACGTCATTTTCATTCGGTTCATTTTGAGGACTCAGGGTATTTGATGCTTGTTTTAAATCATTTGTTAGAATGGTTAAAAATGGCAATATCACGCTAAAAACGGAGTCCGAAATACCATATGTTTTTGCCACTTGTTCTGTGCTATTAAATCCACCCAATTTTTCTCTAAACTTCAAAATCCGATTGGCTAAAACAGGACCAATTCCGGGGAGTGATTCCCAATCTGATGCTGTTGCATGATTAATATCAATCTTTTTTTTAATTGTTATAGAAGTAGGTTTCCACACAAATTGAGCGGCTTTGGAGGCTGGAATGGAAATAAAAGGAATTAATCTATCTGCATCAGTAGGCAAAAGACCCCATATTTTTCTAATGTCTGCAGGTTTTTTAAATCGCCCCCCTTTATTTCGGTAATTGAGAATTGTAGCACTGGTTTTTTTACTGATCCCTAAACTTTGCCATCCTTTTTCATCCAATAAATTTGGATCGAAATAAAATAATTTTGAATTAGAAATACCTACAGCTGAATTTGGATTAATGGAAGTTGAATCGTTTTTTAAACTTGATGATTCGTGAAAATAGCTCACTAATCCAGCATCTATTTTAGGTATTTCCTGATGAGGAGTATAAAAATTGGGTATCGCTAAAAAAAGTAGAATGATCAGCAAAAGGGCAATTATACCCAGCCTTTCTCGCTTAGAAAAACTAAGCCAGTCCTTTAAAAAAAATTTCATGCCTTTTAAAAATTAAAAGGGCTTACAAACAAATAATAAGGCCGTCATGAGCCAGTTGTATATTTTCAGACAATTCACTATTAATTGCTGAATGCTTACCCAATTGGTGACTAATATGGGTAAAATACACTTTTGGAATACTCAATTCTTGGGCTAATTCAATGGCTTCATCTAAGGTAAAATGGGAAATATGTTTTTCTTTCCGCAGCGCATTTAATACCAATACTGAAGAGCCACGAATTTTTTCTTTCTCTATCTCTTCGATTTTATTGGCATCAGTGATATAAGTAAAATCACCAAAACGGAAGCCCAATACAGGCATTTTATGGTGCATTACTTCAATAGGAATAACAGGAATATCGCCAATCATAAAAGGATTGATATCGATGGTAATTAAATCTACATCAGGAACACCTGGATATTTTTTATCACCAAATGCATAATAATAATCTCGCCTAATTGCTTCTTCTGTAAGTGAATTGGCATATACTTTCATAGACTGCTGCGAAAAAAAATTAAAAGCGCGAATATCATCAAACCCTGCCAAATGATCTTTATGGGGATGTGTAAACAATACAGCATCAAGCTTGGTTGTTTTTGTACGCAACATTTGATAACGAAAATCTGGGGTTGTATCTACAACAATAGCTGTTGTGGCAGAACTAACCAAAATACTGCTTCTAAGCCTTTTGTCGAAAGTATCGATAGAACAACAAACATCGCAATTGCATCCAATCATTGGTATACCAGTGCTAGTTCCTGTTCCTAAAAATTGAATAGTAAGCGGAGGATAATTCACGCTATAAAACTACTTGAAATAGGTGAATCTAATATAGTATTTGCCGCAAAAAATTATGCTGCAGTCACGGATTTTTTCACAACGTCTTCGTACAATTTCTGCGATACAAGGGTTAATTTATCAAATTCTATAGCCAATTGTGGAATGATTTCCATCAATGTATTAATTCTACCTTCTGTATTAAGAAATTTATTTAACACCACTACTTTTCTAGCTTCTAGCAAACACCACCCACTTTGAAAAGTGCCACGCTCATACCTTACAACATAGCCAGACTCCCCTAAAATATCCTCTAATTTATCAACTACAGATTGGGTGTATTTCATACCTACAAATTTAAGTTTACAGGACTGGATAAAAGGATCATTTTATCCACACTTTAATGTTTGTTTTGGGAGCTTATTGAATAGGGCTTAATTAACCCTTGGTTTCCATTTTTATTAGCGGAATAATCATTTCTTCTAAACTGATACCCCCATGTTGAAAACTGTTTTTATAATAATTAACATAATGATTGTAGTTATTTGGATAGCACAAGAAACCATCTTCTTTTGCAAAAATAAAGGAAGAATTGATGGTTGGAATGGGTAATCCGGCTTTCAAAGGATCTTTAAAGGCCAATACATCTTTGGCTTCATAATTCAAATTCCTACCGTGCTTGTATCGTAAATTGGTAGTTGTTTGCTTGTCGCCAATTACTTTATGTGGTGTTTTTACCCTTACACTTCCATGATCGGTGGTTAGTATAATTTTTATTTTCTTATCACTTATTTTTTTAAGTGCCTGGTGTAAAGGGCTGTGCTCGAACCAGCTTTTTGTTAAGCTTCTGTAACTAGCTTCGTCACTAGCCAATTCCTTCAATACTTCCATTTCTGTTCTGGCATGGCTAAGCATATCTACAAAATTATATACAATCACATTTAATTGATTATTTAATAAATTATGTATGTTATTCAATAGCTGCTGGCCATCTTGGTGATTTAGAATTTTATGATAACTGGTTTTAATTTCTTCCTTCTTTTGCTTCTTCAATAATGCTTTTAAAAATTCTTCTTCATATAAATTTTTTCCACCTTCTTCTTCGTCATTTTTCCATTGTTCCGGAAATTTTTTTGCAATCTCCGCAGGTAGCATTCCAGCGAAAATAGCGTTACGACAGTATTGTGTGGCTGTTGGTAAGATAGAATAAAATGTATCTTCTTCAGTAATCTTAAAACTTGCTGCAAGAATTGGCTGAATGGCTTTCCATTGATCCAACCTGAGGTTATCAATTAAAATAAAAAACAGGGGTATGTCTTTTTCGATATGGGGCAACACTTTAAATTGCATTAACTGATGACTCATAATAGGAGATTCGGAAGAAACCGGATTCATCCACAATTCATAATTTTTAGAAACAAATTTAGAAAATGCAGCATTGGCTTCTTTTTTCTGTTCGTAAAAAATTCCTCGCATTTCCGGACTATCACTTTTTTCCATTTCCAATTCCCAAAAAACCAATTTCTTATATAATTCTGTCCATTCTTGATAATCGGGATTGCCTGAAAAGGCTACAAACATTTCACTGAACTGTTGCTGATATGATGTAGTAGTTTTTTCTGCCACCAGCCGTTTATTATCAATAATTTTTTTAAGACTCAATAATACTTGATTTGGATTAACTGGTTTAATTAGATAATCACTTATCTGACTTCCAATTGCTTCATCCATTAAATTTTCTGTTTCATTTTTTGTAATAAGCACAATGGGTAAATGTTGATGTATGGCTTTCATTCTAGTAAGTGTTTCTAAACCAGTAATTCCTGGCATCGATTCATCCATCAATACCACATCTACATCTGCTGTTTTAATGAATTCCAAAGCATCAAATCCATTGGTTAAGGTATGCACTGCATATCCTTTACTCTCTAAAAATATTTTCTGCGATTGAAGGCTTTCAATTTCATCGTCTACCCAAAGAATATTTGCTATTGCCATGTATTTAATTTATTTAACCAATAACTTAATAACTAATGCATTAAAGCTATTTATTAATTTGATTCTTTTACAATTTTGTATCTTCAACTATTCTGCAATTTCTTTGATTTAACAATTTCTCAACACCATGCCTACAACTAGAAGAAAAATAATCAATGATCCAGTTTATGGATTTATTACAATTAACGACCCTTTGATTTTTTCAATAATTGAACATCCCTATTATCAGCGATTACGGCGAATTCAACAAATGGCAATGGCGCAATTGGTATATCCTGGCGCCGTTCATACAAGATTGCATCATTCTTTGGGTGCTTATCATTTAATGTGCAATGCAATTGTCGAACTAAAAGGCAAAGGAGTAGACATATCCTATGAAGAAGAGATAGCAGCAAAAGCCGCTATTTTATTGCATGATATTGGACATGGCCCTTTTTCGCATGCTTTAGAAGAAGTACTTATTCTTGATATTAGTCACGAAAACCTTTCTTTGCAAATTATGGAAGTGATGAATGAGGCTTTTAATGGGCAATTGAATCTTACCATTCAACTATTTACCAATAAATACCCAAAACCTTTTTTGCATCAATTAATTAGTGGCCAATTAGATGTTGATAGAATGGATTATTTGAGTAGGGATAGTTTTTTCTCAGGAGTGAGTGAAGGCGTGATAGGATACGACAGAATTTTAAAAATGTTGGCTGTTAAAAATGATCAATTAGTGGTGGAGGAGAAAGGAATTTATAGTGTTGAAAAATTTTTAGTTGCAAGAAGGCAGATGTACTGGCAAGTGTACCTTCACAAAACAGTTCTATCAGCAGAGAAAATGCTGGTTAAAATAATGGAAAGAGTGAGAGCTATTTATCATAAATCCGATGAAAAATTACTTACTCAATCTGCTCTTGATTATTTTTTAGGCGATTTTAATGGCAATATGGATAATGCTTCTCTTGCTCTATTTTGCAAATTAGATGATTATGATGTAATCAGTGGAGTTAAGAAATGGGCCAGCCATCCTGACCCCATATTGTCTTTACTTTGCAGCAGGTTCTTAGATAGACGCCTTTATAAATCGAGAATACAAGCCGAGCCTTTTTCTCCCGAATTTATCAAAGAAAAACAAGATCAAGCCATTCAACAATTTGGTATTAAAGCTGAAGAGGTACATTATCTATGTTTTACAGGAATTGCATCCAATACCACCTACCAGCAAAAAGAAGAAATGATCAATATTCTTTACAAGGACGGCACTGTTAAAGACATAACTCAAGTAGACAATACTATGATTCAGCAAAATCTGTATACACAAGTAAGAAAATTCTATATTTGTCTGTTAACATAAATAGCTAATATGCAGTTTACAGCGGCACAAATAGCCTTGATGATTCAAGGAAAAATTGAAGGAGATGCTTCTATAGCAATTTCTTCTTTCGGAAAAATTGAAGAAGCTATTAATGGCCAATTGTCGTTTTTAGCCAATCCAAAATATGAAGAGTATTTATATACCACTCAAGCTTCCATTATTATTATTAATGAATCATTGGAACTAAAATCTGCAATTGGAAAAACGATTATTAGAGTTAAAGATGCTTATTCTGCTTTTGCTACTTTAATGACTAAATATCAAGAATTAGCTGCACAACAACTTCTTGGAATTCAACAGCCAAGCTTTATTGCACCCACAGCTGAATTGGGCAACAACGTGTATTTTGGCGCATTTGCTTATGCAGGAGAGCATGTTATTATTGGCAATGAAAGTAAAATTTATCCAAGTGTTGTTTTAGGAGACAGAGTTAAAATTGGATCAAATACTACCATTCATGCGGGCGTAAAAATTTACCATGATTGTATTATTGGCGATCATGTAATTATTCATGCTGGTGCTGTTTTGGGAAGTGATGGTTTTGGCTTTGCTCCACAAGCCGATGGAACTTATAAAAAAGTACCTCAGTTGGGAAATGTAGTAGTGGAGAGTTTTGTTGAAATTGGCGCAAATACAACTATAGATAGGGCAACAATGGGATCTACAGTGATAAAAAAGGGTGTTAAACTAGATAATATGGTACAAATTGCCCATAATGTGGAGATTGGAGAGAATACAGTAATTGCTGCCCAGACTGGTATTAGCGGAAGTAGTAAACTGGGCAAAAATATTCAAATTGGAGGTCAAGCAGGGGTTTCAGGACATATCACCATAGCTGATGGAAGTAAGATAAATGGCAAAAGCGGGGTTACTAAAAGTATTAAAGAAGCCAATAAATCTTTCAATGGTCATCCAGCTTATGATTTTTCAACTTCAAAACGCATTGAAGCGCACACTAGAAACCTTCCGGCTTTGGAAAAAAGGGTTAAAGAATTAGAAAAACTGGTGGAACAGTTCAAAACTGACAGCGTTATGCCTAACTTAGGTAATAAAACCACCCTTTAAGCTTATTTTCGCTGAATCACCTTTTGTTAATCGGCAACTTTGGTTGCCCTTATTTTAAATTGAATCAACAACATGGACCTTAATTTCAATCCGGATAAACAGCATACACTTAACCAATCAATCAGTATTAGTGGTACAGGTTTGCATACTGGTATTTTAGTGGATATGACTTTAAAGCCTGCAAATCCTGGTTTTGGTATTCAATTTCAAAGAATTGACATGCCCAATCAGCCTACTATAAAAGCAGATTGCGATTTAGTTACAGATACTAGCAGAGGAACCACTTTGCAAATTGGTGATGCCAAAGTGAGTACAGTAGAACATGTTTTAGCTGCACTTGTTGGAATGGGAGTAGACAATGTTTTGATAGAATTAAACGGTCCTGAAATTCCAATTATGGACGGAAGTTCCTCTCCATTTATAGAGTTAATTGAAGAGATTGGCGTACTGGAACAAGATGCAACCAAAGCATGGTACAGCATAGATGAAAATATTTATCATTATGATGACAGTAAGCGGGTTGAAATGGTTGCACTTCCAGCAATAGATTATCAATTAACTACTTTAATTGATTTTAATAGCCCTGTTTTAGGCACACAACATGCGGGATTAAAAACCATTAAAGATTTTAAATCGGAAATTGCTCCATGCAGAACTTTTTGTTTTTTGCATGAATTAGAAGCCTTGTTGGATAATGATTTGATAAAAGGTGGGGATATTAATAATGCAATTGTTGTTGTTGATAAAGCAGTGACTGATGATGAAATGAGCAGATTGGCAAAAGTGTTTAAAAGAGATAAAATTGAAGTTAAAAGTGAAGGATATTTAAATAATCTCGAATTACGTTTTCCCAATGAGCCTGCAAGACATAAACTATTAGATGTTGTTGGAGACCTCGCTTTAATAGGCTACCCAATCAAAGCAAGGATCATTGCAAACCGTCCAGGGCATAGTTCTAATGTAGAGTTTGCCAAAAAAATTAAACAGTACATAAAAAAAAATAAGCATGTAAAAAATGTTCCTGTTTACGACCCAACCATACCACCTGTTTATACACTGGAAAAAATTGAGAAAACATTACCACACCGACACCCATTTTTATTGGTAGATAAAATTATTGAATTGACTGATACTTATATTGTTGGCATAAAAAATGTAACTTATAATGAATGGTTTTTTGCTGGTCATTTTCCTGGAAACCCAGTAATGCCAGGTGTTTTGCAAGTAGAGGCATTGGCACAAACCGGTGGAATATTATGCATTAATTCTATGCCAGAAGGGCAATATGATACTTACTTTTTAAAAATAGATAATTGTAAATTCAAACAAATGGTTCGGCCAGGTGATACTATGGTATTAAAGATGGAATTCAAAGGGCCAATTAGAAGAGGAATTTGCGAAATGAGAGGAACTGTATATGTTGGTGGAAAAGTGGCAACTGAAGGCGATCTTGTGGCACAAGTTGTAAAACGTTCTTAACAAAAAAGTACATTTTAAATATTCAGAACATCATAAATATGACACATCCTTATACTTACATCGATCCAAATGCAAAAATTGCACCAAATGTAAAGATTGATCCTTTTACGGTAATTCATGGCGATGTTCAAATAGGTGAAGGCACTTGGATTGGCAGCAATGTTACTATTATGGATGGAACCAGAATTGGCAAAAATTGCAGGGTATTCCCTGGTGCTGTATTAGGAGCCGTGCCACAGGATTTAAAATTTGATGGAGAAAAATCTACTGCTGAAATTGGAGATCATACAACTATTAGAGAATTTGTTACAATCAATAGAGGAACTGAAGACAGGGGCAAAACAATTATTGGAAAACATTGCATGATAATGGCTTATAGCCATATTGCACATGATTGTATTGTAGGAGATCATTGCATTTTAAGCAATAGTGTACAACTTGCCGGTCATGTTACTATCGGAAGTTGGAGTGTAGTTGGGGGCGTAAGTGCTGTTCATCAATTTGTAAATATTGGGCAACATACTTTTGTTGCAGGTGGAAGTTTAGTTAGTAAAGACGTTCCTCCATATATTAAAGCTGTTAGAAACCCCCTAAGTTATGGCGGTGTTAATAGTGTAGGTTTAAAAAGAAGGGGATTTTCATTAGAACAAATTAATCATATACTAGATGTATACCGAACTATTTATAATAAAGGATTTAATACCACACAAGCACTAGAATATATTGAGGAAGAATTGCATGCCACTGATGAAAGAGATGAAATTGTAACTTTTATTAGAGAAAGTGGTAGAGGAATTATTAAGCGTTTTTCAAAGGGCGCCAATGATGACGAGTAATATCAGCATTACATTAAAAAATGCGGGGAAAAGATTTAACCGAGAATGGATTTTCAAAAACCTGGATTATGAATTTAAGTTTGGTAATGCTTATGCAATCACTGGTTTTAATGGAAGTGGAAAGTCTACCTTATTGCAATGTTTAGCCGGAAGCATGGCATTATCTGAAGGGAGTATTGCATTTAAGAATGCCGATCAATCAATTATTCCTATCGACAATATTTTTAAAGAGCTTTCTCTTTGTGCTCCTTATTTAGAATTAGTGGAAGAAATGACTACACTTGAAATGCTTAATTTTCATGAAAGTTTTAAACCATTTGTTTCTACTGTTTCTATACCAGAAATGATTGCTATTGTTGGTTTAGAAAAAGCTACTAATAAAGAAATCAGAAATTTCAGTAGCGGAATGAAACAAAGACTAAGATTGGCTCAAGCAATTTTTTCCAATTGCCCAATTTTATTACTTGATGAACCTTGCTCCAATCTAGACAGTATTGGGTATCAATTATACCATCAATTAATAAATAATTATTGCTCCCATAAATTAGTGATCATATGCAGCAATGAAGAAGCCGAAATTGAAATTTGTAAAGAGCGCTTGAATATTGTAGATTTTAAATAAAATGATGCAATTAATAGTTGTACTCAAAAAGAAGCTTGTTCATTTATCTTCTGCTTGCAATTAATAAATTCAAATCGGTAAATTTAAGATCAAATTTTTGGCTGATATAAAAATCAGTTAACGATCCTTTAAACAAATATACTCCTTCCCGAAGATTAAATTTATGCCAGATCATTTCATCCAATCCACCTTCATCACTTACCTCTAATAGTAAGGGCATTAATACATTACTAATTGCCTGACTTGCTGTACGGGCAAAGCCACTAGGAATATTAGGTACACAATAATGAATTACATCATGTTTGAGAAAAGTGGGGGCTTTATAACTAGTGAGTTCACTTGTTTCAAAACAACCTCCTCTATCGATTGCAACATCTATAATAATACTGCCAGGGCGCATTGCAGCTACCATCTCTTCAGTAACTACTACTGGAGCTCTTCCAGACTCATTACTCAAAGCACCTACAGCAACTTCACAAGTTTTTAATTGCTTCGATAAAATTCTTGGTTCTAAAACACTTGTCCAAACGCGCTGACCTAAATTATTTTGCAGTTGTTTTAATCTAGAAACATTGTTATCGAATACTTTAACAGAAGCCCCAAGTGCTAAAGCATTTCTTGTTGCAAATTCACCAACTATACCAGCGCCTATAATAACTACTTTAGTTGGAGGAATTCCACTGATTCCACCTAAGAGAACTCCTTTACCATCATTAAAACTACTTAGATACTGACCAGCAATTAACATTACCGCACTTCCAGCAATTTCGCTCATGCTTCTCACAATGGGATAAGTTCCACTATCGTCCTTGAAGTTTTCAAAACTTAATGCAGTAATTCTTTTCTCAATCATTTTTTCTATATACTCTTTTTTAAGAGCAGAAAGATGAATAGGTGAGATAATTGTTTGATTCAACTGTAGCAAAGGCATGTCTTCTGCAACAGGGGGCGCACTTTTAATTAAAATTGGACATTGATGAACAGCTATTCTATCATAAACAATTTGGGCCCCAGCTTCGGCATAATCCTTGTCTTTAAAATGACTCCCTTCTCCTGCTTTATGCTCTACAGTTACATGGTTACCATTGGCTACTAAAACCCCTACTGCATCTGGTGTTAATGCAATCCTATTTTCTTGAAATGCAATTTCTTTAGGGATACCAATATCCAATTTAGCTCCAGGAATTTTAATATCTAATACTTCTTCGAGTGTTTCATACAAAAGCGAAGGACTTATACTTGGTTTCTTTACTGCCATGAGTTGTGTTAAAGAATGAAGTTAACGAAAACTCTTTAGTAAAACAGTTGATTGCTATTCTGCTTCGGGATTAAAAGTATAAATTCTACGAGTTTGCTCATTGAGCATCTCAATGGTAAGATGGAAAGTATTTTCAGGCAATAGATTTGCTGCTTTTTCAGGCCATTCTACAAAGCATATATCTTCACTTAATAGTATTTCCTCAATTCCAGCATCAATAGCCTCCAATTCATCTTTTATTCTATACCAATCCATATGCTGAATAGAACCATTTTCTTCGCTATGGTATTCATTAATTAATGCAAATGTTGGGCTGCTAATTGAAGATTTTACCCCCAACAATTCACATAAAGCGTGGATGAAGGTGGTTTTACCTGAACCCATTGGCGCATGGAAAGCCCATACCCTAAATAGTTTTCCCTCCTTCCAAATGGCATTTGCAACTGATTTGATTTGGTTTAATTCGAAAATTGCATCCATGAAGCAAAGATAATCCTCTAGTGGTTAATATAATCCCTATCTCGAAAATGAAAGGATGTATCCATTTCGTAATTTCGTTGGGCTAAGAGCAATTAACATGGAAAAAGTAAATTGGAAAGTAAGTGGTATGAGTTGTACTAATTGTGCCCTTACTATCAACAAATATTTAGAAGGAGAAGGAATGGCAGATGTGCGGGTTAATTTCTTAGGGGGCGATGTAAGCTTTGAATTACCGGAAGGAATTAACAAATCAACTATACAAAATGGAATTGATGGTTTAGGGTATCAAGTAATGAATGGCAAAAAAACAAATTCGAAGAAGAAACTATTTACATCTCATTTGCAAAGATTTCTTTTTTGTGCAGTGTTTACAGTTCCTTTAATGATACATATGGTGCCAGGATTGCCAATTCATTTTTTAATGAACCCATATGTACAAATTGCATTAACACTGCCTGTATTTATTGTTGGAATGGACTTTTTTGGAAGAAGTGCATTACACAGTTTATCAAAAGGAATACCCAACATGAATGTATTGATTGCACTTGGAGCAATTGCATCATTGGTGTATAGCTTGTATGGCACTTTTACTGGGCAAGCGGCAGAGTACCTTTTTTACGAAACCACTGCCAGCATTATTACATTGGTATTCTTGGGAAATTGGTTGGAAGACAAATCGGTTGAAACCACTCAAACTGCCTTACGCAAACTCATTAGTGCTCAGCAATCAATGGCCAATATGATTGCATACGACGATCAACACCAAGAACATATATTTCCTGTTGAAAGCAATACGTTGAAAGTGGGAGATTTAATTTTGATTAAAAGCGGAGAAGCTGTTCCGATGGATTGTAAAGTATTATCCGGAGAAATAAGTGTAGATGAATCCATTGTTACAGGAGAGTTTATTCCTGTTGATAAAAAAATAAAAGACCATTTAATTGGAGGAAGTATTGTTGTAAATGGTTCTGTAAAAGCATATATAACAGCAATTGGCGAAGACAGTATTTTAGGTAGTATTTTACAAATGGTAAAAAATGCTCAAACTGAAAAACCTCCTATTCAACAATTGGCAGATAAAATAAGTGCTGTATTTGTTCCTATTGTAATAGGAATTTCTTTACTCACCCTTTTAGTAAACTATTCAATTGCAGATCAAACATTTACGCAAAGTTTATTGAGGGCAATTGCAGTTTTAGTTATTGCTTGTCCATGTGCAATGGGATTGGCAACACCAGCAGCCATTGCGGTAGGATTAGGAAGGGCTGCAAGAAATGGGGTACTCTTTAAAAATACCAAAAGCCTTGAACTTTTTAAAGATATTCAACAAGTGGTATTTGATAAAACTGGCACATTAACCACAGGAAAATTTGTAATTCAAGAAATTGGATTAACAGAACAAGGAAAAATAATTGGATTAGAAGAAATAAAAAAGATTGGCTATTCATTAGAAAAATATTCCAACCATCCTTTGGCTAAAACAATTTCTAAAGAATGGAAAATAAGTAATGAAATACGTTTTACCAATATTGAAGAGTTGAAGGGATTTGGCATGAAAGCAAAAGACAAAGAAGGTAATGAATATAGTGCCGGATCTTTTCAAACTGCAATTCAATTAACCAATGATCATAGCCATAATATGTACATTGTTAAAAACAACCAATTATTAGCTTGGGTAAACTTAACAGATGAAATAAGACCCGAAGCATTTTCCGTAATGCAATACTTACAAAAAAGAAATATTCAAACTATTTTATTGAGTGGTGATAAAAAAGAAGCCTGCGATTTGGTTGCAAAAACCTTAGGAATTAATCAACTATTTTCAGAACAAAGCCCTACTCAAAAACTGAACCTCATTGAAGCCCTAACCAAAGAAACTGCAACAGCAATGGTGGGAGATGGAATTAATGATGCACCTGCACTTGCAAAAGCTACCGTTGGTATTTCTTTAAGTGACGCTTCGCAAATTGCCATGCAAAGCGCAGAGGTAGTTTTAATGAATAATGGAATAAAGCATCTTCCTTTAGCTTTAGGACTTGGCAAACACACTTATTTAACCATTCAACAAAATTTATTCTGGGCATTAATTTACAATGTAATAGCCATTCCAATAGCTGCTTTGGGCTTTTTAAGCCCCGGTTTTAGTGCCCTTGCTATGGGTCTAAGCGATGTTGTATTGGCCATCAATTCTGTAAGGCTTAATTTTAAGAAAGTAGCTTAATATCTTTTGAAACAAGCCAGACACATATTACAACAATATTGGAAGCATAGCCATTTTCGTCCGCTACAGGAAGAAATCATTCAATCAGTTGTAACTGGTAATGATACTTTAGCATTGTTACCTACAGGAGCTGGAAAATCTATTTGCTTTCAGATACCTGGGTTAATGATGGAAGGTTTATGCCTTGTGATAAGCCCATTGATAGCCTTGATGAGAGACCAAGTAGACAATCTAAACAGCAAAGGAATTTCAGCGGCTGCCTTACATAGCGGATTGACGTTTTATGAAGTAAAAAATACTTTAAAAGATGCTTCAGATGGAGCTTTTAAGTTTTTATATTGCTCTCCTGAAAGATTAGAAAGCAAACTCTTCTTAGATTACATTGCTGTTTTACCAATAGGCTTATTGGTAATTGATGAAGCACATTGTATTTCTCAATGGGGCTATGATTTCAGGCCTCCGTACTTAAGAATTGCAGAAACCAGAAAACAATTGGGTAGTATTCCGTTAATTGCTTTAACAGCTTCAGCAACACCAAGGGTTCAAAAAGATATTATCCAAAAATTAGGATTAAAAGAAACAGCTGTATTTCGTCAATCATTTGAGCGACCAAATTTATCATACAGTAGTTTTTTAGTAGAAAGTAAAATTAATAAAATACTTGAAATACTTCAAAAAGTACAAGGATCTAGTATCATTTATTGCAATAACAGAAAACAAACAAAGAAAATTGCAGAAGCCTTAATTCTGCAAGGAATCAGTACCGATTTTTATCATGCAGGGTTGGGGCAAACAATTAGAGCTTTAAAACAGCAAGCATGGTTGCAAAATAAAATTCGCACTATGGTCTGCACCAATGCATTTGGAATGGGCATAGACAAACCAGATGTTCGTATAGTAATTCACCATGATATTACAGAATGTTTAGAGAATTATTATCAGGAAGCGGGCAGAGCAGGCAGAGACGGGAAAAGAGCTTATGCTGTTTTATTGCATCAGAAAAAAGATACAATAGAATTAATGACCAATACGCAGAAAAAATTTCCTACAATAAAAGTAATTAAGCAGGTTTATCAAGCTATATCAGACTATTTAAAGATACCAGTTGGAAGTGGTGAAGGCATTTATTATGATTTTGATTTAGGCGATTTTACAAAAAAATTTAAATTAGACCTTCTATTAACAATCAATGTATTAAAGGTATTAGAACAGGCAGGTCATATTAATTTTTCAGAAAATATTTTCTTACCAACACAAATTTCATTTACAGTAAATAAAACAGACTTGGATTTATTTGAAAAACAACATCCGAAATTGGAAATTGTAATCAAAGCCCTTTTAAGAACGTACGAAGGTATTTTTGACAATCGAGTATCGGTTTACGAACAACAATTAGCAAAAACTAGTAATTGTAAAATAGAAGAAATAAATCATGCATTAAAACAATTAGGCACATATGGAATTATAGAGTATTTGCCAAAAAAAGATAGCCCACAGATTCAATTTTTACTCAATAGAGCGCCAGCAGCATATTTAGAGATCAATCAAGATGCGTATCTCAAAAGAAAAAAATTGTATGAAGAAAGAATTCAAATAATTATTGAATTTGCAAATAAATATTCCGGATGTAGGAGTAAATTCATAGCCAATTATTTTGGAGACAATACCAATAAAGATTGTGGTATTTGCGACAATTGTTTACAAGCAAAAAAGAAAAAAATATCAGCGGCTGACTTTACTAATATTGAAAACCATATAAAAAAGCATTCGGAAAGCCCATTACAATTGGAAACATTGCTCACTACTTTTAAACACATCAATAAAGACCAAATTTGGTCGGTGCTTGATTTTCTTCAATCTGAAGAAAAAATTAATATTTCTGAAACGAAAGAAATAAAATGGAATCATTAAAATCAACGCTTTTTGCTAGTTGATCTTCCGCCCAAACCTAATGCTCCCAATAAACTTCTAGTAATAATGGCAGCGGCCGTTCTACCTACTTGCTTTACTACAGGATTATCAAAGAAACCATCTTCTTTCTCAGCGGCCCTTGAAGTTGATTTTGTTTCTACATCAGAAGCACTTGCTTGCTGAGCTGCTTCTAATTTGGCAGTTAAAATTTCGTAGGCGCTTTCACTATCAATTATTTTATTATATTTAGCAGTTAACTTACTCTTTGCTGTTAATCCATCTATCTCAGCATCAGTTAACACATCCATTCTGCTTTTTGGAGAACACAACATAGTATGTATTAATGGTGTTGGAATTCCCTTTTCATTTAATAGCGTAACAAATGCCTCCCCAATACCCAACTGAGTAAGCAATTCATCCACATCATAAAAATCAGATTCAGGAAAATTTTCGGCTGCTTGTTTAATTGTTTTTCTATCTGCTGCGGTAAATGCCCTTAATGCATGTTGCACTTTTAGTCCTAACTGGCTTAGAATAGATGCAGGAATATCCTGTGGATTCTGCGTACAGAAGAAAATACCTATCCCTTTAGATCGAATTAATTTGATAATCGTTTCTAATTGTTGCAATAATGCATCTGATGCTTCTTGAAAAATCAAATGGGCTTCATCTATAAATAAAATGAGTTTTGGTTTGTCAAGGTCTCCTTCTTCGGGACATGATGCATATAATTCAGCCAATAATTGCAACATGAATGTGGAGAATAATTTAGGCCTATCCTGCATATCAGTTACCCTTAAGATATTGAGTACACCTCTTCCATCGTCACTGATTCGCATCAGATCATCTATTTCAAAACTTTTCTCGCCAAAAAATACATCAGCACCTTGTTGTTGCAATTCAACCACTTTTCTTAAGATAGTTCCTGTAGTAGTAGTAGATATTTTACCATATGCTTTTTCTAATTCAGCTTTCCCTTCTGCTCCAACAAATTGTAATACTTTAATGAAATCTTTTAAATCGAGCAATGGCATGGCATTGTCATCGCAGTATTTAAAAATCATGGAGACTACCCCACCCTGTGTATCATTGAGCCCAAGAATCTTGCTCAATAATACAGGCCCAAATTCACTTACAGTTGCCCTCATTCTTACCCCTTTTCCTTCATTGAGTGTCAATAGTTCAACAGGATAAGCAGCTGCTTTCCATTGAATTCCAATTTTAGCAACTCTATCGGTTATTTTATCATTAATGGATCCTTCAGCAGCTAATCCACTCAGATCGCCTTTGATGTCCATTAAAAGCACAGGAACACTATTATCACTTAAGCACTCGCTGATCATTTGAAGTGTTTTGGTTTTACCCGTTCCAGTAGCGCCAGCTATTAACCCATGCCGATTCATGGTTTTTAATGGAAGATAGATGGATGCGCCAGCTACCACTTCTCCGTCTAACATACCAGATCCAATTTGCACATGTTCCCCTTTGAAAGTATATGCTTTTTGAACTGTTTCTAGGAAAGAGGTTTTATCAGACATCTTGTAATTGTTTAATGCAAAGTACCGAAACTAGCCTATCTCTAAAATAAATTTTTATGCTAAAACCCAAATAATTTAAAATAAAATAGTAATATTAATTACAAATCCAATAATGCTGATGAAGTTCAAAACTACTTATATCATCAATATAATGACTTTCATTGTATTAATATTGATTGTAACTAGAAATACTTATTCAAAATTTATTTTTAACACTAATACTTCAAAAGAAAGTCAAATCAATTCTTACTATATAAAAGAAGATCCTGATAGTGCTTTTGAAAATTCTTTAAAAGAAAACCAATCATATCGTGCAATTAAATCTCAGCTTGACAGTATTGAATTCAAAAAATTTGAAACTTCACATAGTCTCGGAAGAGGTTCTAGCTCAAGGAGTTTTTTTGGAGTAAAAGTAACTACTGAATGCGATACCTGTGATTTGAATAATCAAGTTGCTTTTTCTGAATCAGGCTTTGCTAGTCCAAAAAAATACTATTTAGAATTAATGAATTATCAAGAAATTGAAGATTCATTATACTTATTCCACAAAC
>JANOQC010000250.1:0-6799 GCA_031422175.1 Sphingobacteriia bacterium
GGATGCGCAAAAGATGGATAATATAATCTATCGATGCTCCTTTTTTTCCTTGGTACTGAGCCAACATGGCTTTTCCGGCCATCAATGATTGTTGAATAGTAGTAAAGTCATCTTCTGCATGAGCCCAAGCCAGTCCATAAGCTACTTCTGGGTCGGTTTTGCCAAAAATATGTGGGACACCGTATTTGTCTCTAATAATATCAATCTTGGTTGGATCATATTGAGTATAACCGATTTGGGCGAAAACTAATAGCAAAATAAGCGAGGCAATCTTTGGCATTATTGATTTTTTGAATGGAACAAATGTAACAACTTAGTTTTTAGCCAACTAATTTGATACTTGCTTGTTATCTTTAAATAAATAATTGATTTATGGGTATCTGGAAACAAATCAGCGAATATCTTTTCATTTCTAAAAGAGATCCTAATGAGCCAAGAACTCAATGGATGAAGTATATGCATGGGATGAACAGAATATCTTTAATGATGTTCCTTTTGGCATTAGTCTTCATCCTTTTTAAGACGCTAATTCTGCCATTGATTCGCAATTAATTGGTGAGAATTCAATTAAACTTATCTTAAAAACTGGACTATCTTTTCGGCAGCTTGTTTGGAAGCATTGCCACCAGCTGATAAAACAGCATGTAAATTTTGATAATCTTTATTGAGTGAAGTAATATGATCTTCATCTTTTAATAATCTGGAAAGTTCCCGTACCAGATTTGAGCTGTTCAATTCATCTTGAATTAATTCTTTCACTATTTCCCTGTTCATGATCAAGTTCACCAGCGAAATAAATTTTATTTTTATTAAACGCTTGATGATTTGATAACTTATGGGGCTTCCTTTATAACAAACTATTTCTGGCACTGCAAATAAAGCGGTTTCTAATGTAGCGGTTCCGCTGGTAACCAATGCTGCTTTAGATTTGAGTAATAAATCATAAGTGCTGTTTTTCACTACCTGAACATTTGAGAAACCATTTAAAAATGGCGAATAGAATTGATCTTCCTGCCCTGGAGCTTTTGCAACCACAAATTGATATTCCGGAAAATGATTGGCCACCGATAACATGATGGGTAATTTTTTGGCAATCTCTTGTTTTCTGCTTCCTGGCAATAAGGCAATAATATTTTTATTTGTATCAATGGTAGGATGTTGTTTTTTAAAATCATCAATCACTTCAATCAATGGGTGACCAACATATTCCACCTCCCAGTTCCAAGTATTTTTATAATAGTCTTTTTCAAAAGGGAGAATGCAAAGCATCAGATCAATGCAGGTTTTCATTTTCTTCACTCTACTGGCTTTCCATGCCCATACTTGTGGAGAGATATAATAGATCACTTTGATTCCTTCTTTTTTTGCCCATTCAGCCATGCGAAGATTAAACCCTGGGTAATCAATCAATATCAATGCATCAGGCTTTAACGCAAGTATATCTGCTTTGCACCATTTTAGGTTGGCCATAATAGTTGGCAGGTTCTTTACCACTTCAGCAAAGCCCATGAAAGCCAAATCGCGATAATGTTTTACCAGTTCAGCTCCAGTGGATTGCATCATATCTCCACCCCAACACCTGATAGTTGATGAATGATCTAATTGATGTATTTGTTTGATCAGGTTGCTTCCGTGTAAATCTCCACTTGCTTCACCTGCTATTATATAATACTTCATGCCATTTGCCTATTGGGGTGCTGTTTGAATCTGCAAAATACAACTGTATTTGCTTTTAAAATTCAATACATTTTAACAGTAATTATAGCTAATATTAATATATAACTAAAAAAATAGTTCGGAAACTAAAAAATTAGTTTATACATTTACTTTGAAAATTATTTATCATGAAACCATTGACCAAGGCAGAAGAGCAAATCATGCAGCGTATCTGGAGTTTAGAACGTGCATTTTTAAAAGACATTATTGAAGCACAGCCAGAACCAAGGCCACATAATAATACAGTGGCAACCATCGTAAAAATATTGGTAGACAAGGGTTTTGTTGGGTTGAAACAAATAGGTAGGGTACATGAATATTTTCCAATAGTATCTAAAGAAGATTATTCATCGAGCAGTATAAAGACATTGGTAGATGGATATTTTGAAGGTTCATTTGCAGATGCTGTTTCCTTTATGGTGAAACAAAAAGACATCAGTGTAAAAGAATTGGAACTCCTATTGCAGGAAATTAAAAAATTAAAAAAATAGCCATGTCATCAACACTCTATTATTTTTTGCAGGTAATACTTTGCAGTGGAATTATGGTTGGGTATTACTGGCTTGTATTAAGGAACAATCGGTTTCATCAGTATAATCGATTTTATTTATTGGCCATAGCCTTCTTCTCATGGATCGTTCCTTTGATAAAAATTCAGTGGAACAAACCAGTTGAAACGGATCCTCAATTGATACAATTTTTTTCGGTGATTGCAGATAACAATACCGAAATAGAGTCTGGTCTTCAAAAGGGTTGGTTGCAATATGGCTGGCAAGGCTCGCTTCTATTGATCTATTCATTGATTGCTATTATTTTATTAGTAGGTCTTATTAAAAGCTTATTTCAAATTTATCAATTATTAAAAACCCATTCTTGTAAATCGGTGGGAGAGGTGTTTCTGATTTTAACACAGGCCAAGGGGGCTCCATTCTCTTTCTTCAAATATATTTTTTGGCATGAATCGATTGATCTTAAAAGTGAAGCAGGTAAGCAAATGATGCAACATGAACTCACGCATGTGCAACAGAAACATAGTTTCGATAAAATTTTTATTCAGTTGATTTTAATTGCAGGTTGGTTCAATCCATTCTTTTGGGCAATTAAAAAGGAAATGGAAATGATACATGAATTCATTGCCGATAAAAAAGCAGTTGCTAATGGAGATTCTGCTTCTTTGGCCCAAATGTTATTAACTGCCGCTTATCCGCAGCAACAATATTTACTCACCAATCCTTTTTTCTTCTCACCCATCAAAAGAAGACTTGAGATGATCACTAAAAATGCTAACCCTAAATATAGTTATATGCGTAGACTAATCGTATTGCCTTTATTGGCCATTGTTGTTGTATTATTCGCTTTTAGAACTAAAGAGTTGAAAAATACTGAGTCAATCTCTGTGGGAATACTTGTTGATAAAATAATTGAGAAAAATTATTTTACGAATAAAGAAAAAACCATCATCAATGATACTACTATACTCAATTCAGATTCAGTTTATATCCTTCCAAAGGACAAAAAGGTAAAAATTATTTCTGAAGGTAATGAGAAATTCAAAGTGATCACACTGAATGGGGTAGCTGTGCAGGATTCAGGTTTTAAAACTTATATAAGAATAAGCCCTTCAGTTATAGATTCAATGCAACCATTATATGTAATTGATGGTACTAAATTTTACACAAACATGATGAATGATATCAATCCAAATTCTATTCAATCAATTAATGTATTGAAAGGAAAATCGGCAGAGGCAATATATGGAGAAGAAGGTAAGCGCGGTGTTGTTGAGATAACAAGTAAAAAAGATTTTTTTGAATCCAATCAACAGATTATAAAAACTCCTATAATAAAGAGTGTCAATATTGATTCATTTAGAGTAGTTAAAGGATATAAAATTAAGGAGGGCTATAGCTCTTCAAAGCCTGAAGTAAAAGAAGTTGTAGTAGAAGTGCGCGAGATCAATTCCAATGCAAGTGTAGTAGAAATTCCATTAAATAAAGAGATTGTGGTTAAAGGTTATAAGCACAATACCAATGAACTTTCTGAAAGATCAATTAAGTCTGTAAGTGGTCAAAAAATCAATGTCAATCCACTAATTATTTTAAATGGGAAGCCCCTTTATGCAGATTTCAATGAAATGAAATTGGACCCAAACGGTATTGAATCTGTAAATGTTTTAAAAGGAGAAAGTGCAATTAAAAAATACGGAAATGCTGCAGAATTCGGCGCTATTGAAGTAAAAACTAAATCGGGAAAATTGCCAACGCCACCACCTCCTCCAGCAGGTAAACTAAAGAATAATGAGTAAGAATAAATTATAGCTTATTTTATTCATTTTTCTTATAGTAACGTAGTTGAGTTTATCCAAACCACTTAAACCCAAGCGTAATCAAAGCATAGATACAAGTAGCAATAAAAATTCCTTTGGCTGTTTTGTCTTTGTGCTCGTTAATATAAAGTGTAAATAGTATAGCATTGGCAATCAATGCTATACTTATGATGCCGCTCAATAAGGATTTTTGCATATTCAACACTTGGAAAAATTCATTCAATGTAAAAAGCCTGAACTTCCATAAATAATATCCAAAAATTCCAATCACAGGTGCTAAGAACCCAAGTAGTAATCCAAGCTTTAAATTGTCTTTCTTCATGCTTTAAAATTCAAGCTTTTTTCCAGTTTCTTTTTCAATTCGTAATTGGTCAAATCGAATTGAACTGGAACAACACTTACATAATTATTTTTTAAAGCCCAAACATCGCTTTCTTTGCTCTTATCAAAATTTACAAATTCACCAGTGAGCCAAAAATACTTTCTTCCATGTGGGTCTTTGCGTTCATCAAATTTTTCCTCATATTTTGCATAAGCCTGATGACAAATTTTTACTCCTTTAATTAATTTGGCTTCGCCCTTAGGAATATTCACATTTAAACAAAGATGCTTGTCTAGTTTTTTGGATTTTAAAATTTGCTCTACAATCAACCGAACATATTTTTTTGCTGCAGTAAAATCGGCATCAATACTATAATCCATCAAGCTAAATCCAATACTAGGAATGCTTTCAATGGCAGCTTCTAAAGCAGCAGACATGGTTCCAGAATAAATCACATTGATCGAATTATTGGCCCCATGATTAACACCACTCAAACAAATATCTGGTTTGCGATGCAACACTTTATCAACCGATAATTTTACGCAATCCACTGGTGTGCCACTGCAACTCCATGATTCAATTCCTTCTACAATAGGAGTCACTTTGTGTAATCTAAGTGGTTGGCCAATGGTAATGGCATGTCCCATTCCACTTTGAGGCTTATCCGGAGCTACTACTACAATCTTTCCTAAACCTTTTACCGCTTCTGTTAATGCTTTAATTCCTGGTGCAGTTATTCCATCATCATTGGTAATTAATATGATGGGTTGTTCTTTTTTTGTTGATGTTGCTTTTGACATAGTTGCAAGTTACAATTTAGTATAGCTTATTTTTTCTTTTTATTCGTTGTTTTTATGCTAAAGTATTTAAACACTGGAAATTCTACTGGCTGTGTGGCAATATTATTTGCTTCCAAATAAGCATCAAAGAAATTCCAAACCAATAATCCATCATCAGATTGAGGCTCTAATGTATAGAAAATCAGATTCGATAAAGGCTGTGCCAGATCAACCAAAAAGTCTCCCTTGGCAGCAGTAAATTCTTTTGCAACAAATTTCCCTTCCGCCGAAGCCATGTTATGCCCTTCGAATTTTCTGGGAGACTTATTCAATTTTTCAACCAAAAAACTTTCTCCTTCAAATACTTGTGGTTTTTCAATGGTGCTCACTTTTGTACCTTGCTTTTTAAGGTGTTCTGCGATATTAGCCAATGCCGCTGGAATAATATACCCTCTTGGTAATGTGGCATTCACTGTGTCTTTAAAATCGGCATAATAAGCCACATTATCGTAGTGAACTATTTTCCCGGTTTTGATGAGTGCAGTAGTTCCATCAGCCTTGGTATATTTTTCGTAGTCATAAGTTCTGAAATGATTCAATGGTTGAGTGGTTGGAACCATTTTAAATCGTACTCCTTTTTTTGTTTTACCTGCTTCATTAATCACTCGATTGATAGCATTGGTTTCTGCTTCTTTATTGATGCGAATAATGGTTGATGCATTGTTGTTGCAGTAAGTTAAAATTTCATCCACAAATCGATAAGTTGAATTAATGCGTTGATAAAAACGTTCATGCGCAAATGCTTCACTTAAAATACTCATGCGGTTGCGCAATCCAATTTGATTAATGATATATCGTGGATGATGATTGTATGTATAAAATTTAGTTACCGGCCATCCTTCTCTAGTATTAAAATCCCCAAAGGGTCCAAAGAATAAATCGTTTTTTGTTTTCACTTGATTGGTTATGTAGGGGAGGATGGTATTATTGGTATATTCATAAGGCCCTTTTTCTCCAGATGATAAATAGCCTGGTGCCCATGTAAGTGAATAGCCATGCCATGTTCCATTGGTAGTATGAAGGTCTACCACCATTTGCGGATCCCATGCGTTGAGAATGTTTTGGATCATGCCATTGGTTTCAGGAGCTTCCATTTTAATTCCATCTCTGTTCAGGTCAAGCCCTTGACCATTCTCTCTTTCGCCAGTTTCCAAAGGGCTATTTTCTTGCGAAGGCCTTAATCCTTTGGCCATTTTATCGTTTCCATCGGTATTGTATATTGGCAGAAAAATAATGATCTGGTTATTGAGCAAATCTTTTTTGTTGCCTAATAAAATATCGCGCATCAACATTAGGCTAACTTCTTTGCCTTCAATTTCTCCTGCATGAATATTAGCTTGAATATATACAACAGGTTTACCTGAAGCTTTTGCTTCTTCTGGAGAACTAATTTTTGGATTGGCCAAAACCACCATCGGAATATCCTTACCTAATGTGCTCTTTCCAATAAATCCCATAAACATATTTGGGCTCATTGGTTGAATGTTATTTAAGAACTGCATTACATCCGTATAGGTAGATGTTTTTTCGAAATTCGATTTCTCAGGAGTGATGAGTAAAGACTCCGGATAAACAGGCTTTTGTTGGGCTTTTAAG
>JANOQC010000251.1:0-1573 GCA_031422175.1 Sphingobacteriia bacterium
CTTGTGCAATATTTTTTACATTTCAGGCATTATGGGGTATTTTGCAGCACGAAGAAGATTTACCAAATTAAAGGCAGTCATCAGGGCAGTTAAAGACGGATTAACCGGCCAAATAGCTCCTGCATTTGGGGAAGTTTCCGATAAAAAATAATGTTTGTATTCCCAATTATATATCTGTTGGTTTTTGCAATTGCGGTATTTAGGGTACTCAAAGGCAAAACCGATGGCGCCCTTCTCTTTGTCGTTTTTGGGCTACCTATTTATATCACTTCTTTATCCGTAGCAGCCTTATACGATTTTAAACAATGGGTACCCTTTTTACAGGGATGTAAAGAAATAGTGATTTTATTAACGCTGGTTTCTGTGCTATTTTCCTTCAAAAAAAAGCCTAAACTGCACATTATCGACTGGTTGTACCTAGCATATTTGGGTTATATATTATTGTATGTATTATTGCCATTTGGCGAATATGGGTTCAAAGACAAATTGCTTGCATTAAAAAGTTTATCCTTTTTCACACTCATTTATTTTACGGGAAGGTTTTTTGATTTAACTAAAATTAATTTAACCAAGTCCTTTCATTATATCTGTTTAGTAGCTATACCTGCAGCTATATTGGTATTGGTAGAAGCAGCCACTTATACTCATTTTCAAACATTAACTGGCTATTCAGATTATATGTTTTACTTTTTTAATCAAGAAACATCAGGCCATCACGGATTAAATTGGACTTTTGAAGCAGAGAATGATGGCCCCAAAAGATTCGCCAGTTTTTTTGCCAACCCCTTAGATCATGCAGCGGGAACCTTGGTTAGCATTGCGGCTATATTGGCTTTGGCTACCACTAACTCACAAAAAGTAAAACTGAATAATTTTATTTTAGCTGCATTTATTTGTTCGTTGTGCTCTATTGTGTTTGCATTATCAAGGGCTTCTTTTGCCAGTTATTTTTTAATCATTTATGTTTACGCTTATATTACCCGACGCAAACAATGGTTAAGTTATTTTTACTTATTTGTTGGAGCAGCTGCTGTGTTTGCCCTATTTTTTTTAAGTGGAGACTTGTACGATTTTATTATTGGCACCCTCAACTTCAGCAATTCCTCTAGCTCCTACCATATCATACAGTGGGTTGAAGGGCTAGAAGCGATTGTAAGTAAACCACTGGGGCATGGCTTAGGCGCTTCTGGAAGAATATCAGCAATGCTCGGCAGCAATATTGGAGGAGAAAACCAATTGATCATTATTGCTGTGCAGGCGGGCATTATTGCATTGGGTTTGTATATTGCCATTTATGTAACGGTAATCAGAACAGCTTTAAAAATGTCGATGCAAAAAAAAGGAAGGGCAAAAAAAATTGGGGTGTTCATTTTATTGCTAAAAATAGGCATGATTATTCCATACCTAACTGCAGAAGCAGAATCATATCTTTACATTGGATACATTACTTCGTTTTTCACAGGAATAATGATCAATATAAAATACAATTCAGATGGTGATAGGAGTAGATATACGAGACCTGAAATTGGCCAAGACCGGACAGAAAACAACCCTGGAGGAGCTTTGCAAACAG
>JANOQC010000252.1:0-2708 GCA_031422175.1 Sphingobacteriia bacterium
CCATTTGGGGCATTAAACTCAATAACAATTATTTTTAAAAATTGCTCTTAAACTTCAAATGTGCTGATTTGTAGTTTCTTTGAATTTTCCATAAGTCGATCGCACAAAATACTTTTTCATCAGATAGCTCTTTTACTTGAAACAAATCGGTAGCCAATGTTTCTTTTACTTCGTACATCAATTCTTCTAAGTGTGCCCTATCAATTTTTACGATAGAGGGCATAATTTCGCCTTTCATTTATTTCTATTTTAAATTTACAATTTCTAGAGCCGCAGGAGTAGTCTTTCAATCGTTAAGAAGTATGGCTTACCTTTCTACCTGTGAGGTGATATCAACTATTTGCTCTATCGGATGCAAAGTTACACCGAAGCATTTTCTTAAAAAAATAAATAGTTAAATAAATTGTTAATTAATCATTTGTCCTTTCACGAAATCTGATACAAAATAACTAATTAGTTTGCCGGTACCATTGTCTTTGCGGCCATCAGCCAAATGCGCAGCACCTTCAGAAATATGCAAATAAGCTGCTTTTGTTACCGCTGCGGAATAATTGATAAACTGCCTTGCATGAATTGGAGAAATGCCTACCGGTGTTTGCGCACTGCTTAATGCATTTTCAATACAATCTACATCCAACTCTATGCCACATAAGGTATCTTCTGTAAAATCAGTTGCATGGGCCACTGCTTGCAAAAATGTTCTTTTCTCATGAACAAAAATATCTTCGAATGTTATGCAATCAACAAATGGATTATTCACAATATCCATCCAAACATTTTGCGGTAAATAATTTTCATGAATTCCTACAACACAATATTTCTCTAGATACCCATCTGCTTCTGCATAACTAAATCCATTACCACTATGCCTACCTTCCATTGGACGAAAATCGGCATGTGCATCTAAATTTATTGCATTGATTTGTGCTATTGAAATCAACCCCGCTTTATAAAAACCTTTTGCAGCTCCTTTGATACATGGATATGAGTTATTGTGTCCGCCCCCTATAACTATCGGTATTTTATTGTTCTGTGTAATTACATGAATTATTTGTTCAACTGCTTCGTCAATGGTATTAACTGCATGCCTATAAGCATTTACTCTTTCACCTTCATCATGTGCATTTTGTTTGATAATTTTTTCTATTCCTGAAAAATCAAAGTGCCCTAACAACAACATTTCTCCTCCTTCTAAAAAATCATTGCTTTGAATATTTAAGAACGCTTGTAAAAAAGCCAACCATGCAGAATCAGTTCCCCCGATACCTCCATTTGCTTTTACCCCTAAATCTTCAGGTATTCCAAGTATTACATATTTAGCCAAGGATTGATTTAGAGAATCATTCAAGTTGTCAGCTGGCTTAATTACTTGAATCCGCTCACCCAACTTTGTTTCGAATCTGCGAATTCTGGTTATATTCAAAATATCCTCTTTATTATAAAATTTAAAATAGTTCATGACAATAAGGGTTTAACAATCTTATGATAAATATACTTAAAAAAAAACTCCGTTAATCATTACTTTTTCTATCAAATTAGTGCCAAATGAATATGGTAAATAATTGATAGAAGGTATTGGTTTTGTGAAAATCAAATTGGCTTTTTTGTTAACTGTGATACTGCCCAACTCCTCCCCAACTCCCATTGCGTATGCACCATTAATGGTAGCTGCATTAATTGCCTCAGCTGGCAACAATTTCATTTGAATACAACTGATACTAACCACAAAATTCATATTCCCACTAGGACTCGATCCAGGATTGAAATCTGAAGCAATTGCCACAGCAACATTTGCATCAATTAATTGTCTGGCGGGTTGATAAGGCATTCTTAAAAAAAAGGCCGCTGTGGGCAATAATGTACCAATTGTATCGGCACCAGATAATGCTTGAATTGCGGAATCATTCATGGTTTCTAAATGATCTACAGATAGCGCTCCTATTTTTACACCTAGCTCCACTCCTCCGGAAGCATGCAATTGATTTGCATGAATTTTTGGGATTAATCCATATTTCATTCCTGCCTTACAAATTCTTTCAGTTTCTTCAACACTAAAAAATCCTTGCTCACAAAACACATCAATAAAGTCTGCTAATTGCTCATGTGCAATTGCTGGCAACATTTCTTCAATAATCAATTGAATATACCCTTCATGATTGTCTTTGAAATCAAGTGGGTAGGTATGAGCACCCAAGAAACTAGCTTTAATTGGTATTGGAGCATGTTGTTTCATTTTTTTAATAACTCGAAGAATCTTCAATTCATTTGCAGTGTTTAACCCATATCCACTTTTAATTTCAATTGCCCCAGTTCCTAATTGAATGAGCTCATTTAACCGAACCATTGCCAATTCAAACAATTCAAGTTCTGATATATTTGCTATTTTTTTTGCTGAACTAAGAATGCCTCCTCCTTTGGCAGCAATATCTGCATACGTTAATCCATTGATTTTGTCAACAAATTCCTCTTCTCTACTTGCAGCAAAAATCAAGTGGGTATGACTATCGCACCACGTAGGCAATACGGTAGCGCCTCTAGCATCATAAATTTCTATACTTGAATTAAAACCTAGATCATGCAACTCAATATCTTCCATTTTGCCAAATTCCTTTATTAATCCATGATCAATAATTAAATAACCATTTTCGATAATGGGTAAATCGGCTAATTCTCTTCCACGTAGAACTTTAGAACTTGTTCTAGTGTTA
>JANOQC010000253.1:0-2341 GCA_031422175.1 Sphingobacteriia bacterium
AATGCAGTAATGGCGGCAAATGCCAAGTAGGTTCTTGGTTTGCGAAAAATTTTATACAACTCAATTCGTAAATGTACCCACATGTTGTTTGCCTGCTGTTATTTGTAAGAAATAATCTTCTAAACTATGTCTTGGCTGAAGTAATAAAACACCAATTTGTTGATCTACTAAAAACTGATTCAACATTGGAATAGCTTCTTGATCTAACTGAATTAAAATATGACCATCGCGCAAGGGCTTTAAATTGTTCTTCCAGTTACTTGCTGTTAATTTTTCTACTGCCAATTGATTATCAGTAGTATTCAATTGAACAATAGTTTGGCTAGTGTCAAATAATTCAGCAGCTGTTCCTTCCACCAATTTATGTCCCTTGTCTATAATTAAAATTCTTGTAGCAATTTGTTCTATTTCATTGAGTAAATGCGATGAAACAATGACTGTTTTTTTACGATCTCTGCTTAACTGTAAAATAAGGTTTCTGATGTCTGCGATCCCCTGTGGATCCAACCCATTGGTTGGCTCATCCAACATGATCAAAGATGGATTATGCACCAAAGCAATGGCAATACCCAGCCTTTGCTTCATTCCTTGAGAAAATGTTTTGACCGTATCCTTTGCGCGATCGGCCAATCCAACCATTTCCAATTGATCCATAATAATTTGACGGGTAGGTTTAATACCACTCAAGCGAGCAAATAATTGCAAATTTTCGTATGCAGACAAATACTTATATACATCAGGCTTTTCAATAACTGCGCCGATTTGCTGTAATATATCTCTACGGTGTTTGTTTAGATCGTATCCGAATATCTCAATTTGACCATGTGTGGGAGTAATTAAGGTTAGCAGCATTCGTATGGTGGTGCTCTTACCTGCTCCATTTTGCCCTAAAAACCCATACACATCCCCTTTTTCAACCGAAAATGACAGATCGTTGACAGCCGTAAACTGATTGAACTTTTTGGTGAGATGATTAACTTGTACGATAGAGCTCATTGTTACAATAATAACAATTTGCGAGTCAAGATGTTTAAATTAAATTGATTTAAACAAAAATTTATACTCTTAATGCGTTCAACCCAATAACTGACAACTATACCTTCAGGTACTCCTGTAGGGCTTTTACATAGGCTTCAAAAGCCAAAATTCCTTCTGGAGTGATTTTGCAAGTAGTTTGAGGATAATTGTCTTTGAATTGTTTTACTACATCAATATAGCCTGCATCTTTCAATTTTTGCACTTGCACGCTCAGGTTGCCAGCAGTAGCATTGGTTTTTTCTCTGATGAAAGTAAAATCTGCCTCCTTTACCCCAATGAGTAAACTCATTACAGCAAGCCGTAACTGAGAATGTAATATGGGATCTAACTCTTTAAACATTTCCTTTTTTTTGAGCCATGTATTTTCTTCTTAAAATAACACCAGGTATAAACCAACAAAGCAATGCGGCTATTCCCCCTAATAAAAAATCATACTGGCTCTCAACAAAACAGGAAACCATAAATAATACATAGGTAATGATTGCTCCAAATATCATTGGTTTAAACTTTTTTACCAAACCAGTAACCAATGTTGGAAATGCGTATACCAAAATATACAATGAATAAACACTTAATGTAAAAGGTTTTATTTGTTCATCGGGTTTATTGCCAGAAATATAATGTTTCATCATCATCCAACCTTCTTCCTGAATTATTTTGTTGGTAGTATCACCAACAGTTGACTGGTAAAAAGATAAACCAAAAATGGTCAATCCAAAAACCAACCATACTGTATCAATGGCATCATCATCATAACGTTTTGCATTTAAAGATTTGTTCTCTTTAATAGACAAATACACTTGCGGAATAATGGCTCCCAATACAATTAACCAAATATCAAAGCCAATATTAAAGCCATAACGGAACTTTAAAAAAGATACAAAGGAAGCAATGAAAACTACCGTACCCCACAATAGAGAGCCAATACCAGTATCGTGGTAGCTATTTTTAACTTTCTGAATCATTGATGAAATCAGTTCCAAACTTTCTTGTTCGGTTAATTTTTTTTCTTCCGACATTTTATGCTGATTTAAATCTTGCTCTTAATAAATATCCAGGTATTATCCAACCAAATAAAACAGCTGGAATAAATAATAAAATAACTTCAATAGATGTTATAAATGTAGCAGCAATTGAAAGCAACCAACAACAGAAACCTCCAATCATCAATGGCTTAAAACGCATGATTGCACCTGACAGAAAAGTGGGAATGCCATAAAATAAAAAAATAAATGGATAAAAAAGTAACCAGATATTTAATTTACTCATGATTACAGTAAATAAACCCATGCAAATTCCAAAA
>JANOQC010000254.1:0-23978 GCA_031422175.1 Sphingobacteriia bacterium
CAACTACACGTATTCCTGGAACTTTGGCAATGGCATTAGTTCTTCGCTCGCTAATCCGCTTCCTGTAAACTTTCTCGCTTCTTCCACAGGCGTCGATACTGTTTACACCATTGTACTAAAAGCTTTTTCTAACTGCGACACTATTTTTTATACTAGATCGGTAAGAGTCAAAAGAAAAGTAGTTGCACAATTCTCTGCAACGCCTAAGAACACCTGCCTCCCTTTAACAGTTACATTTAATAATCTATCTGACGGGAGCAATACAAAGTATAGTATTCAATTTGGTGATGGCAAAGACTCCATCATTCAAAAAAATAGTCAATTTAATTATATCTATAATGGAAATAAATCGCAGCTATTTCAACCATTATTAATTGCTACAAATAGTTGTGGAACGGACACTGCATTTGCAACAGTTCAGGCAATTGCCAATCAATTAAAACTGAATACAAATATTCATGATACGGCAATTTGTGGCATACCCTTCACTTATTCTGTGAATAATTATAGTTCAGGAGCAAGTTCATATGAATGGAATTGGGGAGATGGAACAAATACAGTTTCGAATACAGTCAATAATCAACAACATCTATATACTCAAGCAGGTGTATATAAAGTAAGCCATCAAATAAAAAATATTTGTGGCGACACAACTATAAGTAAACTGATACAGCTATATTCAGCTGTAAAAGCAAGTACAGGAGCCATTCCAAACGATCGATGTATAGGAGATTCAATTTTATTCAAGAGTCTTGGTGACAGTTCAGCTACCTATCAATGGAAAATAAATGATAGTATTTATTCCAATCTACCATCATTTAGTATTCCATTTTCTTCTGTTGGAACTTATAAAGCACAGTTGAGGATTGTAAAAAATAATCCTGCAAAAACTTGCAGTGATAGTTCCGTTACCAATTTTTCAATTGTAAATACAAAGGCTGGAAAAGCAATAATCAGCCCTTTAAATGGAAACTGCATCCCTTTTAATGTTCAATTGATTAATCAATCGCAACCTAGTTCAGTAATAACATGGGAGATGGGCGACGGAAACCACATAAAAGGAGACACTGCAACCTATACATATACAAAACCTGGCAGTTTCAGTATAAAGATGATAGCCAAAAATATTGGTGGCTGTGAATTTATTGACAGCTCTACCATTAATATTAAATCTCCTTTTGGGAATATTGATTTTAAATCTGGTCTTTATTGCAATAGTACTAATATCGTTCAATTTAAACCATCTTTGACCAACACCGATTTGATTGAATACAATTTTGGAGACGGCACAAAAATCATTACAAATACAATTAATATTCAACACCAATATACTAAACCAGGTATTTACTTTCCAATTTTTACTTTAATTAGCAATCAGGGTTGCCGGGTTACTTTACCTAAAAAAGATTCAATCATTATTGAGAAAGTAAAAGCAGGTTTTGTAGTGAAAACAATTTTTGATTGTGGAAACACCACATTTAATTTTCAAGACAGTTCTGAATCTACTAGTGGTATTAATCAGTATAAATGGAAACTAAATAAAACATCTTTTGCCCATACAAAAAATACCTCCATCAATTTTAAACAAACCGGAACACAAGAAACCAATTTATTTATAACAAGTAATTGGGGATGTTCAGACAGTATTAGTGGAGCTTATAATGTAAGTATTTATAGCTTTCCACAGGTAAACATCAATTCGATTAATGAAGCTTGTTTAAATAATTTAATGGAATTAAAATCCGAAATTAATTCAATCGATTCTATTACATATCGTATTTGGAATTTAGGAAACGGAAGTAAATCGGGTGATTCTACTATTAGAATTTTATATTTCGACGAAGGAAAGTATACAGTTAAACTAACTGCTGCAACAATTAATAAATGTTATGATTCAGCTTTAAAACAGATCACCATTCATCCAGTTCCCACAATAAAAATTACAAGTACAAATAGAGTTTGTAATGGTGATAGTTTAATACTCAAAGCCGATGGTGCAACCAATTATGTGTGGAAAGATCAACAAGAAAATATTATTTGTAATAACTGTTTAACATTAAAAGTTAGACCGCAAAGATCAACAGAATATAAAGTGATTGGATATAACGAATTTGGTTGTACACAAATAGCGGCTACAAATGTTCAAGTAATCAATAAATCTACAATTACAGTTTCACCTGAATCGGTGATTTGTGAAGGATCTAGTATTCGAATTTCAGCAAGTGGAGCAAATAGTTATCAATGGCTACCTGCAAATGGCATTAACAATTACAATACATCTTCGCCAATAGTTAACCCAAATATTACAACCACTTATAAAGTAATTACTAAAGATGCTTACAACTGTTTTACTGATACAACACTAGTAAAAGTAATTGTTGGAAAGCCAACACCAATAAAAATTGGCAAAGACAGCAGTTTTGTTGCCGGTAGTAAAATACAATTGAAAGCAACTGCCCAACATAACGACATTATTAAATGGAGATGGAGCGGAAGTGCAGATTTATCTTGCATTATTTGTGCAGATCCAATTGCAAGAATTGTAAAAGACGAAACAATTATTTGTACAGCTACTAATCTATATGGCTGCATCAGTGTTGATACAATTCAATTTAAAACATTTTGCCCTAACACAGAAGTATTCCTTCCAAATGCTTTTACGCCTGATGGCGATGGTGTAAATGATTTATTTTATGTTCAAGCAAAAGGAATAAGTAGTGTAAAAAGTATTCGTATTTATAGCAGATGGGGTGAACTTGTTTTTGAAAAATTTAATTTTTCCCCAAATGACAAATCGACAGGTTGGAATGGAAGAGTAAGGGGAATCTTAGCCAACCCAGAAGTTTATGTATACCTCTGTGAAGTGGTATGTGAAAAAGGTGCAGTTCAATTTTTAAAAGGGAATGTAGCAATCCTTAAATAATGAAAAAACTTTTACCCATATTATTTCTATTTATTGGTTCTGAATTAATTTCACAAGACTTCACTTTTTCGCAGTTCTACGAACAACCTTTATTGCGCAACCCGGCATTGGCAGGAATTTTTAAAGGAGATTTAAGGGTATCAATGCAATACAGAGACCAATGGGGTTCTGTTACAGTTCCATTTAGAACATCTGCTTTAAGTATTGAGTATAAAAATACTATAGGAAAAAGAAATGATTTTATAACAATTGGATCACAAATGAGTATGGACGGTGCTGGAGATATTCGATTGAAAAGAACCCAAATATTACCAGCTATTAACTATCATAAATCTTTAAGTGAAAATAAAGACAGTTATTTGTCATTGGCTTTTATGGGTGGGCCTGTATTTAGCCAATTCGATCCTACTCAAATTAAATTTGGTGATCAATACCAGTCTGGTGCATTTAATAGCAGTAATCCAACAATGCAAGTTTTAAATGGCACTGGATATAACTACTGGGATTTTTCTACTGGTCTTTCCTATTCTACTATATTTGGAAATAATTTAAAGCTATATATTGCAGGAGGTATTTTGCATGTGAATAAACCAGTTATAAAATCATTAGCAACCACCGTGAATGACGCTGTTTTACCGAGGTACACCTTTAATTTAGGTATTAATGGTAAAATCAATGATCGAGATTACATCACAGCATTTGCTGATTATTTTTCTCAAAACGGAAACAGACAAATAATAGGCGGGGTAATGTATGGTTTTAGTACTACAACAAATTATAATGAAGACGAGCCAAATATCTTTTATGTAGGGAGTTTTTTAAGATGGGGCGATGCAATAATTCCTGTAGTAAAGTTGAGTTTCAATCATATGAAAATAGGAATAAGTTATGATGTTAATATTTCATCTTTAAAAACCAGCAGCAATTGGAGAGGTGGAATGGAAATTTCAATGGCTTATACCAATTTTTTAAAAATCAGGAGCAGCTCTCTAGACAAGGTTAGATGCGTTGGCTTTTAAGGCTAGATCACTATAATATAAGCAAGCAATTGGCAAACAATTCCCACCAACAATCCAATATATATTTCCTTAAAAGAATGATCACTTACAATAATTCGTGCTGTACAAACCAGTCCAGTAATTACTATTGCTGCACTGATAGGAATACCGTTGGCAGTTTCATAAAAAAAAGAGGTAAGCACAAAAGCAGCTGCTACACCCCCAACTCCCATGGCATGCATACTGATTTTAAAATAATTATTTAGTATAAGCCCAGCAACGGTTGCAATAAAAATTCCCATGAAAAAGAATTTCAGTACTTCAGGCTGATCAGTAAAATTTCTGCTCAAATAATACATCCACCAATAAAAGAACATGGTGATAATATAAGGAACGATTCTTTCCTTTTGAGTTCTCAGAAAAATACTATTACTAAACTTTAATCTCCACAATAAGAATACTGCAAATGAAGGAAAAAATGCTGTGAGCCAAAATACACCAAACAACCGCATTTTTAATTGCCATTGGGTTATCCCTGCAAAACCATAGGGGAATTGCCACATTAAATAAATAAAAAAATAAGTAGGAATGAAAATGGGGTGAACGATATATGAAATAATTTTTGCAGCAAAAGATGCTAGTCCATTTTGAGATTGTTGCCGTGAAGTTTGAAGGTTGGACTGTATCATTATTATAATTCTTTTCTCAATCTTGCTACGGGTACGTTCAATTGTTCTCTATATTTTGCTACAGTTCTTCTTGCAATATTATACCCTTTCTCTTGTAGCATTTCAGTTAACACTTCATCACTCAAAGGCTTTCGTTTATCTTCTGCTTCTATAATGTTACTCAATATTTTTTTTACCTCTCTAGTACTTACTTCTTCGCCACTATCAGTACTTAAAGATTCGCTAAAGAAAAACTTTAATCGGTAGGTTCCAAATTCGGTTTGCACAAATTTACTATTGGCCACTCTACTAACTGTTGAAATATCTAAGTAAGTTAATTCAGCAATATCCTTTAAAATCATTGGCCGCATGGTTGTTTCATCTCCAGTAAGAAAAAAGGATTGTTGATGTTTCATAATAGCCCCCATTGTACCAATTAAAGTATCTTGCCTTTGCTTAATCATATCAATAAACCATCTTGCAGCATCTATTTTTTGTTTGATAAATAGTACAGCTTCTTTTTGTCTTTTATCTTTTTTACTTCCTTTCTCATAGTCCTTAAGCATGTCGCGGTAGCCATCGGATATTCGAAGATCAGGTGCATTTTTTGAGTTTAGTGTAAGTTCTAAAAGTCCATTGTTATTGATCACAAAAAAATCTGGTACAATATAACTCTCTGCCTTATTTACTGCACCCATATTGCCTCCCGGCTTTGGATTGAGTTTGATAATTTGGTTGATAACTTCTTTTATCTGATCATCTGTTAAATTAAAACTACGTTGAATTTTTTCGTAATGTTTTTTTGTAAACTCATCAAAGTATTTACTTAAAATCTGAACAGCTAGCTCAACTGACTCGCCTTCGGAAGTTTTTCTTTTTAATTGAAGCAACAAACATTCCTTTAAATCTCTTGCAGCAATTCCTGGAGGATCGAACTGTTGTATTTGTTGGATGATAGACTCTATTTCTCTTTCTTCAACAGTAAGACTTTGACGAAAAGCTAAGTCATCTGCAATAGATGACAATTCTCTTCTCAAATATCCATCATCATCTAAACTTCCAACGATTTGTTCCGCAATTTTATAATTTCTTTCATCCAATTCCAGCATTCCCAATTGATTCAATACCAACTCATGAAAACTTACTTCTACCCTAATTGGAATTACTTTTTGATCATCCATTTCGGGATAATTATCATCCCTGGTTTTATAATCCGCAATTTCACCATCATCATCCACTACATACTCACTAATATCAACATTATCATAATCATCTTCGCTACCATCTGGCTCAGAATCTTCTTCATTTACACTGTCAAATTCATCTTTTAATTCGTCGGTATATTCATCTTCGTGACCTTCATCACTTTGCTCTAATGCAGGATTTTCCTCTAACTCCTCTTTAATTCTTTCATCTAGGTTGGCCGTTGGCACTTGCAATAACTTCATTAACTGAATCTGCTGAGGAGACAGTTTCTGTAATAATTTTTGTTGAAGTGATTGACTTAATGACATTTGATATACAATAACAATGTAAATTTACATAGATTTCATATGATGCATCAAAGTAAACAAATTTGTTTGTTTGTGATTTTATCGCTAATAGCTGCTGTTCGTGCAGATGCCCAATTATTTCAGCAACATCCGAATCAATCTCAAAAGAGAATTGATAGCCTTCGGAAGGCACCTATTCAAATCATTCCATCTAACTATTACACTAAAAATTTGGCTTTTTTTTGTAAGCAGGAATTACAATTAGAAAAAATTACTAAAGTTCCTTTTCGATTTAGGCTAGGAAGTGTAGATTATGTAGATCAATTAGAGGGTAAGAAAAAGAAAGACTAGAGAAATTGTATCTCATATTCATGGCTCTTATCTTTTATCTTATATTTCTTAATTCTTATTAAGTATTTTTCGAATAACAGCGACCATCTTCTCTCCTTTTTCCTTAATCTGTTCATCTGTCCATACCAAACTAATCGCCGTAGAAATACAACGTCCCATAATCGCGTCGGATGCTGCAAATGATGTAGATTTTAAGTTGAGCAAAGCAGTTTGCTGTTCATGTGTAATTCTACTTAGTGTAGTACTATTTTTAAGATGGTCCCATTTGCTGATATAATGCCAATTATTGGCAAACCAATAAAAATTTCCAGCCAATATTCCTTGCACCTTCATTTCAGCAACAACAGCTTGGGTCATTTCGGTAGTTGGTAAAAACCAACTCAAAAAACTACAACTGTCTTCTCCTCCTTCGGGAACAACTCGAAAGCTAATCTCTGGAATTTGTTCTAAATAAGCTTTTAATGCTTGATTATTTTTTTTCTGCAAGGATAAAAATGTAGCTAACTTTCTAATCTGAGCTAAGCCAACAGCAGCATGTAGTTCACTAATTCTGAAATTATAACCAATAAAAGGATGTAAGTCTGCTCCTCTATCTACTCCTAAATGATCGTGTCCATGATCTGTATATCCGTCCGACTTGGTATACACTTCTTTATCATTTGTCATTACTACTCCACCTTCTGCACAGGTAATCATTTTTACAAAGTCGAAAGAAAATGTGCCGGCATGACCAATTGTACCTAATGCTTTACCCTTATAAGTTCCACCAATACTTTGACAAGCATCTTCCAACAAGAATAAATGATGTTCTTTACAAATAGCAGTTAATGAATCTAAATCAGCCATACTTCCACACATGTGAACTGGCATAATGCATTTTGTTTTTGAATTTACTGCTTTGCGAACCGCTTGTGGGTTTAGCGTGAGCGTTTCATCTACATCAACCAACACAGGAATAGCTCCAACATTCAATACTGCTTCAAAACTTGCAACAAAAGTAAATGCAGGCATTATTACTTCATCGCCATAACCAATACCTAAGGCCAACATAGCCGTTGTGAGAGCAGCTGTTCCACTGGAAGTTAATTGCGCGTATTTACATCCAAAAGTTTCTGTAATGGCTTTTTCTAGTTCCTGCGCTTTCCAAATTCCTTTTCGAGGTCCATCAAATCCATAACGCATTAATATGCCTGTTTCAAGCACATCATTAACTTCTTTTCTTTCTTCCGCTCCAAAAAATTCAAATCCAGGCATACAGTTGTAGTTGTTGGTTATTAATTACTAAAAACAGTTTGACGTACATAATGTTGTAATATGGTACAAAATAACCCATTATTCATCCATCATTCAAAGAGCAAAGTTAAATAAAGTTTCAGAATTGGCAGGATTATGGCAGGTTTATGAAAGAATTCTGCATGGTGGAATGGGATCATTTTCTAATCCTCCAATATATTTGCAGGATGAAACCCATTTTATTTTATTGTTATGATGCCTATTGTGGCTGGTGTTTTGGATTTAGTCCTGTCATAAAAAAAATTGCTTCGGATTTCCCTGATTTACAAATTGAAGTACTATCAGGTGGAATGGTAATACCAGAATCTCCTGTTCATATCAGTAGCACAACCAATTATATTCAAAAAGCCTATAAAACAGTTGAAGAATATGCTGGGGTTGAATTTGGTAAAGATTACTTGTGGCATATTAACCATCCGGATTTAAGTGATTGGTACCCTAATTCGGAAAAGCCCGCCATTGCTTTGTGCATTTTTAAGGAAATTTATCCTGAAAATCAAGTTGCTTTTGCTGCGGATTTACAAGAAGCTTTACTGGTAGAAGGGCGAGATTTAACTGATGATGAATCCTACAAGCATCTTTTGGAAAAATACAGTATTCAACCCGAATTATTTTATGAACGATTAAAGAGCGAAGTATATAAAGAACAGGCCTATTACGAGTTTTCATTGGTAAAACAGTTACAGGTAACAGGTTATCCATGTGTTTTACTTCAATCGAGTGAAACCAAGTTTCATTTACTGGCTAGAGGATTTACCCCATATGATGAATTAAAGCAAAGATTAACCAAACAGTTGGATACCTTGTCTTAAATGGCTATTGCTTGCTACATTTTCCTTTACTTTGCACCTCAATAACTAGAATATGGAGTATAATAAATTGATTTCAGTAACCGGAATGAGCGGTTTGTTTGAATTAGTGAGTAGTAAGAATGATGGTGCTATCCTAAGATCATTGGAAGATAAAACAACCAAATTTGTAAGCAGTAGAGTACATAATTTCTCTCATCTAGAGAGTATTGAAATATTTACTATTCGTGAAAATGTAAATCTTGTGGACATTTTTAAAGCAATGGGAGAAAGTAAAGAAACATTACCATCAGAACAAGATCCAGTAAAAGTGAAAGCTTATTTTCAAAAAGTATATCCGGATATGGATTTTGAGCGTGTTTATGCAAGCGATATGAAAAAAATGGTAAAATGGTTTGGTGTTTTAAAAGCCAATAATATTGAAGCTAAATTAGCTGAAGAAGCAGAAGAAGCGCCTGCTGAATAATCAATAAAGTCCAGTAAATCCTTAACTTGTGCATCCTAATTACACAAGAATGAATAAAAGGATTATTTGTCTATTGCTGATACTTTTTAGTATTCAACTATTGAATGCTCAACAATTTTATGAGCAAAGCCCTGAAGCAAAAAGTTGGGTAAAAAAACAGTTTCGCAAACTCAATAAAAACCAACGTATTGCTCAATTGATGATCATAAGGGCTCATAGCAATCTAGGCCCAGATCATATAGCAGCAGTAAGTACTTTAATAAAAAAATACAATATTGGTGGACTTTGTTTTTTTCAGGGCGGACCAGTTCGTCAAGCCGTATTAACCAATCAATATCAACAAATGGCTAAAACACCATTGATGATAAGTATTGATGGTGAGTGGGGCTTAGGAATGCGTTTAGATAGTGTTATTAATTATCCTCGACAATTAATGATGGGTGCAGTGAATGATGCATCATTAATATATTCATTTGGTAAAGCTGTTGGAGAACAATGCAAGCGTTTGGGTATACAAGTTAATTATGCGCCAGACATAGATATCAATAATAACCCGATGAATCCTGTAATTAATGACAGGAGTTTTGGCGAAGACAAATACAAAGTAGCATTGTATGGAACGGCCTATATGAAAGGAATGCAAGAAGTTGGCGTGATGGCCACAGGCAAACATTTTCCCGGACATGGAGATGTTTCAGTAGATAGCCATTACGATCTTCCAGTTGTTAATAAAACCAGGAAACAACTTGACTCATTAGAATTATACCCTTTTAGAGAATTGATAAAAGCTGGTATAGGCAGTATGATGATTGCACATTTATACATTCCATCAATTGATACAACTGCTAATTTAGCTACAACACTTTCTACAAAAAGTGTAACTGACTTATTAAAAATAGAATTGGGTTTTAAAGGACTCACTTTTACTGATGCACTAGAAATGAAAGGAATTACAAAATTCTTTCCTGCTGGAGAAGCTTCTGTGCAAGCACTTATAGCAGGTAATGACATGCTCTGTTTGCCAGGCGATGTTCCTGGAACAATTGCAAAAATAAGGTCGGCAATTAAAGAAGATCGATTATCCTGGGATGAAATTAATGAAAAAGTTAAAAAAGTATTACTGGCTAAATACAATTTGGGATTGAATAAAGTTCAACAAATTGATACAAGTAATTTAGTGAACGACCTTAATGTTCAAACCAATTTAATAAGAGCCGAACTTAGCAAAAATGCTATAACATTATTGCGTAAAAATGCTAGTGAAGCATTCCCAATTTCAAAAGGAAAGAGAATAGCATACATCTCTATTGGAGCAGCAGGAAAAAATACTATTGCAACAAAAATGGAAATGGACTTAAAGGCAGATATTTATCAGTTTGCTTCAAAATCAGTTATTGGAAAACAGCTAATGGATGATCAATCGGCCAATATTATACCTGTAGAAAAATCAGATAGTAATGCTGCAGTTCAACTGATTCGATTGATTCAATCAAAAAATTATGATGCAGTAGTTATAGGATTACATAATTATAGCAGAAGGCCGGCTAATAATTTCGGATTAAGTAAATCATCCATCTTGTTACTCAATCAACTCCAAGCCAGCAATACCACTTCATTGTTTTTTGGAAATCCGTATGCTATATCAAATTGCAACAACGCAACAAATTTAATTGCCTGTTATGAAGATGACGACCTTACACAATTGGCAGCTTTTGAAATTTTGATAGGAGCAACTCAAGCAAAAGGAATTTTACCTGTTACTGTAGCTCCAGATTTATTATTTGGTTCGAATATTAAATACAATCATTATTTGCGAAAAGTACAACCAGAAGATGCTGGTTTAAATAGCAGCAAACTTCAGAAAATTGATGAAATTGTTATTGATGCTATTAATAATAGGGCTTTCCCTGGATGTGTTGTTCTTGTAGCAAGAAAAGGTAAAATAGCTTACCATAAAGCTTTTGGTTTTACCAATTTTGATCAGATGGAGCAAATCAATACCAATATGATTTATGATTTGGCTTCGGTAACAAAAGTTTCTGCTACAACTGTTTCAATTATGAAATTGTATGAAGAAGGAAAATTATCATTGGAGAAAACATTAGGCGATTACCTTCCATGGGTTAAAAATTCTGATAAAGCCAGTTTGAAAATAAAAGACATTCTTCTACATCAGGCAGGATTAAATCCTTTTATCCCATTTTATAAAGAAATTATTGACTCGTTGTCTGGAAAACCTTTGCCAGCATACTTTTCAACTACTCCAACTGTTGAATTTAATAGTAGGGTTGCAGAAAATTTATATCTTAGAAATGATTGGCAGGATACTTTGTATCAAAGAATTTTACAAAGTAAATTAACCACAATAGGTAAATACGTTTATAGTGATAACGATTTTATTTTTTTAGGAAAAGTAGTTGAAGCGTTAAGTGGGTTGCCTCTGAATAAGTATGTACAAAAAAATATTTATGCCCCGTTACAAATGACAACAACCGGATTTACTCCAAGAGAAAGGTTTACACTAAATTCAATTGTTCCATCAGAAGAAGAAAAACATTTTAGGGGTCAATTGATTCGTGGAGATGTTCACGACGAAGGGGCCTCTTTATTTGGCGGTGTTGCGGGACATGCTGGATTATTCAGTAATGCATATGACCTTGCTCAATTATATCAATTATTATTAAATGGTGGAAGTTTAAATGGTGTACAATTGTTTAATAAAGAAACCATCAAACTATTTACATCTTATAATAGTGAAATTAGCAGAAGAGGCCTTGGTTTTGATAAGCCCGAAAAAGACAATTTAACCAGAAAAGAGCCCTATCCTTCTAAATCGATTTCTCCTAATACGTTTGGTCATACTGGTTTTACAGGCACTTGCGTATGGGTGGATCCAGACAAGGAATTGGTTTATATTTTTCTATCAAATAGAGTAACCCCAACCCGAAACAACAATAAACTAAGCCAACTCAATGTTCGTTCAAACATTCAGGAAGCCATTTATCAGGCAATATTGTAACCATATCCTTTAAAAGCTATTTATTTTGCCCGAAAGGCTAACTTCACTGTACAAAATACAGTTATGAATAAGTCTTTACAATATGTAGCATTCGCATTTTTACTCTCAGTTAGTTTAATTGCTTGCAAAAATAATGCTCCAAAAGAAACTAGGTTAATACCCAAAGATGCATTAGCAGTTGTTTCGCTTAACGTTTATTCCTTGAAAGATAAACTACAAAATGATGGTATTGCCATTGATACAATTTTAAGTAAAATTTTTGAAAAAGATACTTCCGGTAAAAAAGACAGAAAAATCATAGATGATTTACGTACTAATGCGGGCATAAATTGGAAAGAAAAAATTCATTTTTTTATCTTAAGGAAAAAAGCAATTGATAACTCAGACGTTACAATCATGAACGTGTTGGCTAGCATTGATGATAAAGAAAAATTAGCTTCTTTCATTAAAACAAGTGATTATTCAACCAATAAAAATATTCAATCAGAAAAAGCATTTAACTATATCGTTAACAACGAAAATTCTATGTTGGCATGGGATAAAGAACACATGGTAGCAATGTTTTATTCAAGCACAGTAAAACCGTATTACGATACAGTAAAAATGAAATTCATCATTCCTGAAAAAATTAATAGCAATAAGGAAATGATAGCCGAAGCAACAAGACTATTTACACAAAAGGAAGATGCCTCTATGATGTCAGTGAAAGGTTTTAGTGAAATGTTTAAAACAAATGCAGAAGGATATTTATTTAGTTCGACCAATAATTTGCTTGGTAGTTTATCGGGAATGCCCCTTCAACTTCCTAAATTAGAAGAATTAACCAAAGATAATTATACCGCTGCAACACTTTCTTTTGAAGAAGGTAGAATTATTGCAAAGTCTACTACTTATACCAATCCATTTTTAGGAAGTATTTTGTCTAAGTATGCTGGGCCTACTGTAGATCTTTCTTTATTGGAAAATTATCCATCAAATAATATCAATGCCATTATCATGGCTTCATTTAATCCTGCAATTTTTGGAGGTATCCTTCAACAATTAGAAGTAGAGGGTATTATAAATGAATTTTTAAAAAAATCTGGCATTACTAGTAGTGATTTGTACGGTGCCGTGAAAGGAGATATTGCTGTGATTGTTTCTGATTTAGGAATTGGCAGTTCTGATCCTTTGAAAAGAAAAGATGAAGTGTTTTTATCTAAACAAAAACAAATTGGTAAGATGATAATGAATATACCCGTGGGCAATAAAGATAATTTCAAAAAATTAATGGACAAAGCCATTGAGATGGGTACTGTTAAGAAAAATGGTAACGAGTATAAAGGTGCAGATTTGATACAAACAATGGGCTTATACTTAATTGCTAATGATCAACGTTTAATTATTGCAAGCGACTCTATCACCTATTCCCAATACATTGCTTCCACTACAAAAACGGCAATTAATAATGAAGCTTTGAATTATTTCAAAGGAAAATCAACAGTGCTCTATATTGATGTTGCTAATACCATCAAAGGAATGATTAAAGATTCAACTGATGGTTACCATAATTCTATGATTAGTGCAAAAAATACAGTGAAGGATATCATTGGAAGTTCAGAAAATTTTTCTGGAGGATCAATAAAAGCTGTAGTTGAACTTAGAATGCAAAATGAAAAACAAAACAGTTTAGTAACATTAATGAGTTTATTTACCAATATTGCAGTAGATACCCGTGTACAAGCTAGGCGCGAAAAAGAAATGGAGGAAAAATTGTTTCCAACAGGAGTTCCTGCTGTAATAAGAGCAAATTAATGCCATTGAGATGTTTGAGCTAAATCGAGTTATTCCATTTCCTCTAAAAGAAAAAATGGGTGAGCATAAATCGGATATTTGGAATAAGCAAATTCAATTTGAACCTTCAGAAAGGATAAAAATAACAGCCCCAAGTGGAACCGGAAAAACAACATTGATCCACCAATTATATGGACTTCGAATTGATTACAATGGTTCAATACAATTTGATGGAATTAATATTAAACATTTAGAGGCTGATCAAATTGCTTTTCAAAGACAATCTTCACTAAGTATCATTTTTCAGGATTTAAAATTATTTGGTCACCTTTCAGCACGAGAAAATATTGAGCTAAAAAGAGTGTTACAAAAACCATTTTATGAATCTTCTATGATCAACGAAATGGCTAAAAGGCTTGGTGTATATGATATTTTAGACCAACCAGCAGGCATTTGTAGTTTTGGAGAACAACAAAGAATTTGTATTATACGAGCACTGATTCAGCCATTTAAATGGATCCTCATGGATGAACCATTTAGCCATTTGGATTTAAACAATCAACACTTAGCTCGTGAACTAATTATAGAAGAATGCACAAAAAGAAATGCAGGCTTTATGTTGACAGATTTAAATGAAGACAATTCTTTTACTTATTCAAGAATATTACATTTATAAATGAAGGAGCTAAAAATTCTTTTAAGTAAAATTATTAAAGATAGCTCTGGCAGAGCTAAATTGATTACTGCAATATTTGGGTTAACAATAGCTATTTTACTTTTATTAATAGCGGTACAACTTCAAGTAAACTATAACTACTTATTAAATAGTAAAACCAATAGAGACAGTATTGCTGATTTTCTAGTGATTAATAAAGAAGTGACCGATGCTACTTTAGGTAACACTCAAATGGAAAATAGTATTATAAAAGAAATTAAATCTCAACCTTTTACTGAAGCCGTAGGCCTATTAATCCCTAGCAGGTTTAAAGCCAGCATTGAAAGTAACAGTACTCAATTTCCGTTCTACACAGATATTTCTTTTGAAAGTGTGCCTCCTGATTTTATTGATTTAAGCGGAACTAATTGGACATGGAATGAGCAATCTCCTTTTGTACCAATTATTATTCCAACACTTTTTTTAGACTTTTATAATTTTCAATTTTCTTTATCACAAAATTTACCTCAATTAACTCCGGCAATTGTAAAAATGGTGCTTTTCAAAGTAACTGTATATGGAAAAAATAGTAACCGTTCATTCAATGGAAAAATTGTAGGATTTAGTGATAGAATTTCTTCCATGCTTGTTCCAACTGAGTTTATGAATTGGGGTAATAATTTATATGCTACAGATACAAACACACAGGTTTCTAGGCTAATAATCAGAACCAAAGATCCGGGCAACCCTGAACTATCAAAATTTTTAAAAACCAATAAATTAACCACTGATTCAGATAAGACCAGATTCAGCAAATACAGAAAAGTAGTTGATATAGTAGTACAATTGTCAAGTATAATTGGCGTAATATTATTTGTTTTTTCCGTTTTAATATTTACCCTGTTTATTCAAATAACTATTGCAAATTGTAAAGATGAAATAAAACTATTGGTTATTTTAGGAACCTCCCCCAAACAATTAAGCAAATTTTTAATGGGAAAGTTCTTCCCTATTTATTGCTGGCTGGTTTCTTTTACAGTATTCATTATAATGGTTATGCAGTATTTCCTTCACCGTGTATTAGATACACAACTTATTTTTATAAGTCAGTTAATATCTCCGATTACGCTTTTTGTTGCCCTCTTTATATTGGGAGCTATATGGTGGGCAAATAAAAAGACTATACAACAAAGTGTTTATACATAATAATTGAACTAAAAATTAGCTGCTCAAATACTTTCATTTAAAAATACAAAACTAAAAGAAGCGCAAAAAGCATTTAAATTGATAGCGTTTTTTCACCGTATTTTTTGTAGTGCTAAATTTAACACATTGATTTACAATTAATAAGGTGTTAAATTATTTTTATATGTATTAGAAAATAGAACAATCAATACTCCTTTACTGTAATTTGCGTTATAGAGTTTCAAAAGAGCAATCAATTAAAATTATTTTTATGAAAAAGTATTTCAACAACAAGTTTCTTACAATCGTAATGATGGCTGCAGCCTTAAGTTTAACAGCATGCCAAAAAGATCAAGAAGAAGTAACCGAGCCAACCGTTGAAAAGGCGTTCGACGAAAGTAAAATTTCGGGCCAAGCTACTAGTAGTAATATCAGGGGATTAATAACACAAGAAGCTGCCGAACGTATGGGTAAAATGTTTAATAAAACATACAAAACATCCAATTCTTCAGAATATATTGCCTTTTCTACTAAAGATTTGGGTAATTATATGGACCTTTTAAGAAGAAAATACAAATCTGATAGCGTTTACGTAAGCTTTGGCATGTACGATGAAAAAACAGCTGTAAAAAAATCAGATATTGGTAGGATTACCGTATTTTTTATGGGTAAAAATATGAATACTAAAAACGGAAGTATTAAAACTCAGTCTGCAGACGATGATAAAGACGGTGATGGCTCTAATTATTTTAACCATGGAACAATTTGGCCATAATTTTTAGTTTTACACTACCTTTCCAAAAATTTTAGCAGTTAATGTTAACCAATCTATATCTGTTGGTGCAAGCCAGTAGTTTTTTAGTGTGTTTATTATTATATAAATCACTTAAAAATACTGAACTCAAATATTTCCTTCCCTTTCTATTTATTACATTGACAGTTGAACTTACTGGGCTTTGGATGATTCAACACGGTATCAAAAATTATTTATTGTTCAATATTTTCACAACATTCGAATTTATTTTCTATACTTTTTTATTTTACAAGCATTTCAGGAAAAATACTTTTAAGGTTTTCAGTCTGGTATTTATGCCTCTATACATTATATCTGTAACAATCAATATTGTATACTACCAGGGTATAGACAAATTTCATACCTACACTTTTTTAATAGGCTCCTTCTTTATTGTTGTTTTTTGTTGCTTATTTTTTTATGAATCGGTACTTTCAGAATATTTAGAAAACACGCTCACCAAACAACCATTTTTTTGGGTTTGCACCGGATTACTACTTTTCTATCTTGGTTCAGTAATTATCAATGCACTTTTTGAATACTTAAGAACCTTCGACATGCAAATTGAAGGAAAGAAAATATATGGAACCATCAACCAGAGTTTAAATGTGATATTATATTCAGCTTTCATTTTTTCATTTATACTATGCCGGAACAACAGCAAGACATACTAATCACCATTATTATTGCCTCAGTTTTCTTAGTATTAATTGGAATATTCCTTTTGGTGTTGGTTTTTTTATTTTTACGTCGTCAAAGAAAAAACCAAAAAGAAAAAGAAGAACTAAAAAATCGATTCGAACAAACTCTACTCAAAACTCAAATAGAAATACAAGATCAAACACTCTCCTATATTGCATACGAAATTCATGACAATGTTGGGCAAATTCTATCCCTTGCCAAATTAAGTAATATTCAACTAACCAAAGACAATTTCGAATCTAGAACTGATCATATTGATGAATTACTTAGTAAAGCAGTTTCCGATTTAAGAGGCATAAGTCATGATCTAAAAAACAATCGCTTTCACCAAATTGGATTACACGAATCCATTATTCAATTACTTCATACAATAGAAAGAACAGGTAAATATAAAACTAATTTTAATGCCCCACATTCTGATGACTTTGAGGGAATTGTTGCTGGGAGAGATATTATTTTGTTTAGAATGATACAAGAAATTATTAACAATATAATAAAACATGCTTTTGCTAAAAGTATTTATGTAAATATTGAAATTGATGAAAAAACAATTGAAATTAAAATTATTGATGATGGAATTGGTTTCAATACATCTTTAATTAAAGAAGAAAAACAAGGAATTGGTTTAGAAAATATTTATTCTAGAGCAAAATTGATTAATACTGATGTAGAAATAAATAGTACAAAAGGTGAAGGAACTACAGTAATTTTAAAGCTTAAAATTTGATATTATGACTACGGTTGCTCTAGTAGATGATCATGAAATGTTAAGAACAGGACTAGCGGGATTAATCAGTACTTTTCCTGAATTCGAAGTTATATCTGAAGCTGGAAATGGAAAAGAATTTATCGATAATCTAAATAAAGAAAAAATACCAGACATTGTGTTATTAGATATAACAATGCCAATAATGGATGGCTATGAAACGGCTTTTTGGATTAAAAACGAATTGCCTAATACTAAAGTTTTAGTATTAAGTATGCTTTCGAATGATATGGCGATTATTAGAATGTTAAGAAACGGAGTAAAAGGGTATATCTTAAAAGAAAGTAAGCCTGCCATATTAAAACTTGCAATGGATGCTATAAAAAATAATGATTTTTATGTGAACGAACACGTAAGAGATAAATTGGTTAATTATATAACTAATGAAAAAGATGCAGACCTCAATACAACTAAATTACTTAATATATCAGAAAGTGAAGTACAGTTTCTACATTGGTTATGTATGGATAAAAGCTATAAAGAAATTGCTAAAGAGATGTTTGTAAGTGTTAGAACTATAGATACTCATAGAGATAATTTATTCAAGAAATTAGAAGTGAATACCAGAGTAGGGCTCGTTGTATTTGCCATGAAACATGGAATAGTTGATTTGTAAATTTTAGAATAAATATTATCTTCAATAGATGTTTAGGATAATTTATATTATTTTTTGTACTTTATTATTGTTCGTAACCCAAACTACTATAGCTCAAATGTCGATTGGCAGTTGGAGAGAGCATTTAAATTATCAAAATTGTATTCAGGTAGTTAAGGGAAATGATATTTACTGTGCAACAAATAATAACCTTTTTTCAATTGATAATAACGGGGGAATATCCATATTAAGCAAGAGTAATGGATTAAATGATTTTGGTGTAAATGCAATTGCCTGGGATGAGCAAAGCAAACAGCTGGTTATTGCTTATAAAAATAGCAATGTAGACGTTTTAAAGGGTAGTATTGTAAAAAATATAAATACTATATTACAATCCAGAATAGTCGGAGACAAATCCGTTAATCATATTTTTTGTAATAATGGAATCGCCTATCTGTCAACTGGATTGGGTCTCATTTTAGTTGATTTAAATAAGTACGAAATTAAAGATACCTGGATTATTGGAAATACCGGAAATCAGGTAATCATAAATGCCTCAGTTGTAGCCGATAGTTTTTATTATACAGCAACCAATGAAGGATTAAAAAAAGCTCCATTAAATGGAGTCAATTTAGCTAATTATGCTACATGGTCTTTGATGAGCGGACTAAATGGGTTATCTAGAGGTGCTGTACAATTTATAGGCATTATAAATAATCAATTACTCGTTTCGAAAAATGATTCTACATTTATTTTTACTAATAATAATTGGCGATTTTTCTATGCCGATACTAGTTGGCAAATCATTAATACTAGTATAAGTGCAGACAAATTACATCTCTGTCAAAAAAATAAGAATGGAGGATCAAGGGTAATTGTTTTAAATGCAAATGCAGTTTTAGAAAAGAATTTAAGTCAAGCCGGCATTATTTCTATGCCTAGATCTGCAATCACTGTTAATAATGCTATTTGGGTAGCTGATCAATTTGGAGGACTTTCTCAATTTACAAATACCGTTAGTAGTTATATACCAAATGGGCCAGCAAGTGTGGCTAATGGAGAATTTGCAATATCTAAATCAACCTTATACGCTGCAGCAGGATCAGTTAACAATGCATGGAATTATTTATTTAATCGAAATGGATTTTTTCAATATACACTAGGGAGCTGGAATAGTAAAGGCGCATTTAATAGACCCCAATTAGATACAACACTGGATTTTATTAGTTTAGCGATAGATCCGATTAATGAAAGCTTATGGGCAGGAAGCTTTGGGGGAGGTTTGGTACAAATAAAAGATAATGAGCACATTATTTACAAACAAAAAAATAGCCCTATTGAACCTGCCGTAGGAGACCCCAATAGTTACCGAATTAGCGGACTTGCTTTTGACAATAACAATCATTTATGGATCAGTAATTATGGAGCGCCGCAAGCGTTGAAGCTGCGAAAAAATGACGGGACATGGAAGTCATTTACCATTCCATTTACTTTAATTGAAAATGCGGTTGCCCAAATTGTAGCAGACAACAATGATCAGATTTGGATTGTTTCTCCCAAAAATAATGGGTTGATTTGTTATCAATATGGAAAAAATATCGACAATAATAACGACGATAAATGGAAATTATTCAAACAAGGAATTGGAAATGGAAATCTTCCTAGTAATAATGTATTGTGTATTGCTAAAGATAAAAATAATACCATTTGGATAGGATCGGATGATGGAATTGCAATTATCAATTGTACCAATGATGTTTTTGCGAGTAATGGATGTGATGCAATACTTCCCATTATTCAACAAGACCAGTTTGCAGGATATTTATTCAAGGGTGAGCAAGTACAGTGCATTGCAATTGATGGAGCAAATAGAAAATGGGTTGGCACACAAAATGGAGTGTGGATGCTTAGTGCAGATGGGAAAAAGATTATCCAACATTTTACGGCTGCTAATAGTCCTTTATTGAGTAATGATGTAAAAAAGATTGGAATAGATCCTTCAAGTGGCGAAGTTTATTTTGCAACATTTAATGGAATTTGCAGCTATAGAAGTACTGCAACCGAATCCACAGAAACATTAAATAATGTATTGGTTTATCCCAATCCAGTTCCCGCTGGTTATGAAGGAACGATTGCTATAAAAGGTTTAACAGAAAATACTTTGGTAAAAATCACAGAATTAAATGGCAGATTGGTTTTTCAAACAAGAAGTTTAGGTGGACAGGCTATCTGGAATGGTAAAGATTACAATGGCAATAAAGTTGCAAGCGGCTTGTATCTTGTATTTATTAAAAATGATACGGTAGCAGAAAAATTAGTTACAAAAATTATTATAACCAGCGGAAGATGATTCAAGTAATATGATTATGAAACCATTTTTCAAACTTGAAACAGACCGATTGTATTTAAGAGAGCTCTCGATTGTAGATTCCGACTTTATGCTACAATTAATGAATACACCAAGTTGGTTAACCTTTATTGGAGATAGAAATATTCGGTATAAAACTGCAGCTAGTAATTATATCAGTGAAAAAATTATCAGTAGTTACCGGAATAATGGATTTGGATTGTATTTGGTTGTAATGAAAACTACCAAATTGCCAATAGGTATATGTGGCTTGGTAAAAAGAGAAGGATTGTCTATTCCAGATTTAGGTTTTGCAGTATTACCTGAATACGAAAAAAAAGGATTTGCATCCGAAGCAGCAAAATCTATTTTAATTTGGGCTAGGGAAAAATTATTACTAAATGAAGTTTGTGCAATAACAACTGAATTAAATAAAAAATCAATCCAGGTATTAGAAAATATTGGCATGCACTATCAGGAAAAGATAGTTCTGCCAGCAAGCAAAGATAATTTTCTACTTTTTAAAAAGCAGTTAGATTAATCATCATCTTTATCTACTTTTTTTACAGGCTTATAGAATGCTGCACGTTTAGGGCCAGGGAAAGGAGTAGCATCACCTTTTAATCCATGCCATAGAACAACATTGAATTCTAAGTCTGGCACAGCATCTTCTTTACTCAAATCAAATTTTTCAGATCGTCTTTGCCATTCATTCATGGCCGTATTTTTTTCATTTAAATTTATTTGTGGAACAAGAGAATTAAATGGCTTTGAATTAAGTGTATTAGTAAATGAACGCCACATTGGAGTTGCAGCAGCATCATATTGAGACATTGGGGGTATTCCTAAAATAAGCTCTATGGTTCTTAACATAGAAGACGTTGAATACATAGTGTGATCAACAAAACCTCTTTTTACAAAGCCACCAGCAAGATAAGCAGGGCTCCTATGAGCATCCACATGATCCGCTCCATTTTGTGCATCATCTTCTAAAATAAAAATAGCCGTTTCATTCCAAATAGAACTCTTACTTAAATACTCTACAAATAAGCCAACGGCCAAATCATTATCTGCAACATGAGCATATGGAGAAGGCCTTCCCAAGCGTAAACCTTCTGTATGGTCGTTACTGAATCGTAAAGTGTTAAATTGAGGAACCGCATTTTTTTGTAATAAAGAATCAAATTCTCTTTTCCATTGATTGAAACGAACTGTATCCTGTACTGCATTATTATATCCTGTATAATAGGGACAAAAATGATTTTTTAAAACAGGAATATTGGGTTTATAATTATCTGCAAATTCTCCATAAGTTCTGTAACTAACTCCTGCTTTTGCACATTGATCCCATATAAAACCACCTTTATTATTGGCTACTGCTCTATTACCTTCCGAATCATAACCACCACCTCTTCCTCCATAACTATTTACCCAATTTTTCTCTAAAAAATCGGTTGCATAAGCACCCATACTCCAGTTATGTCCGTCCGCACTTACTTCTCCATCCACGTAAAAATTATCTAATAATACAAACTCTCTTGCCAATGCATGTTGATTAGGTGTAATGTTTTCTCCAAATAAAGTTAAGCGTGGATCTCCATTTCCCTCTTTCATGTCCCCTAAAACTTGGTCATAGGTTCTATTTTCTTTAATCACGTAAAATACATATTTAATAGGGGAGGTAGCGCCCACTTTTCTAGGAATAGGATTACCCTCTTCTCCATTTACTAATAATTCTTTTACTTTATTATAGGGTGTATTTCTATAAACAACTTGAGAATATACACTCAATTCGGTTTCGTTGGGCTCATCAATAACACTCATTGTTCCTTTAAATAATCCACCTATATATTGCACGTCTTTTGGTTTATTTGGATCACCTTCTTGATAAACTACAATCTGTTTATTAGCAAAAGGATTGGGACCATAAGGATTAGCCATTGAAGAAAATCCTTTACCGTTAGTTACAAATATTTTCTTGTTGACCACTTTTATATTAGTGGGATACCATCCAACAGGAATAAAACCCATGCTTTTACTTTGTACTGCTTTACTAACATCAAAAACAGATAAACAGTTATTATCTGCATTAGCAATATAGAGTGTTTTTTCATCAGCACTTAAAGCAAGTCCGTTGGTAGTAGATCCATTAGGAGCATCAGGATATAAAGCAGCATTAAGGGTTTCAACTACTTTTTGCTGCGCCACATCAACTACAGAAACTGTGTTGTCATTGGAATTAGCTATATAAATAATCTTACCTTTCTTAGTAAGCAAAATTTCATTGGGATTATCGCCTACAGCAATTTCAGCGGTGACATTTCTTTTTTCTGTATCAAAAAAATACAATTTATCGCATCCCCAACAACTGATATAGAGTTGTTTTTTATCTGGTGATAATTGACAAGCATAGGCCTCTCCTCCAAGTGAAAATTCCAAGTCTATTTTCTTGGTTTTTAAATCAACAATATATAATTTGTTGTTTTCTTTAGTTACTACATACATTAAATGACGATCGTCATCAATAGCTATTCCAGCAGGGCCAATTTTATTAGGCCATTTTTTTCCTAATACAATCGTATCGGAATTTGTTAATTTATTTTGTTCAATTCCATACACTAAAATAAAATTATCATGCCCACCAGAAGCATACAATTTTTTAGCATCTGCACTGAAAGCCAAACCATACCAACTCCTTCCAATTATTTTGGTATCTAAAACAGTTTCTGTTTTTGGATCAATCAATTGAATACTTTGTACACTTTGGCCATTATTGGTTACAGCCATTAACTTAGCAGATTTGGATACTACTAAATTCAAAGGCAAATCTCCTAAAGGGAAATTTCTTCCAATAGGGGTTAATCCCCAGCCATTAGGTAAGGTGATTTTATTTTTTTCAACCTGCTCTATCGTTTGAGCTAACAAAATACTTGTAGTTAATATAAATGCAGTTGAAAGGATGACCTTGAACATAAATTTAATTTATAGAATTTAAAGGTAGGCTGAGTTCAATAGATAAGTGCAATTTTTAAACAAAAGGCAAAAAAGCTTTTGAGGGCTTTTTGCCTTTTGACCAAGTAGTGCGACCTTTTGGTTGCTTATGACAAAAAAATACACTCAACTTAGTTTGGTACAAAGATAT